>NZ_JBNPMZ010000004.1:0-233934 GCF_050314255.1 Sporofaciens sp. SGI.106 | reverse complement strand
GGAGCTGACTGTTACTAATCGGTCGAGGGCATAACCAAGACGGTGATAGGAAGAACGAGATGGATTGAGTAATATTTTATGTGTGCAGTTTTGAAGGTACATGAAAAGCACAAAAGTGCTCCAATTGAAAAGGAATGAGGAAAACAGTATTGGTTTCAATACTGTTTTTTGTTATATTACCATGTTTAGACTACTCTTTTCGTGACAAATTGATAATGGAATGGTATGATAAAAAGTAGTGTTAAAAATAATAAGATAAAAAAGACTGGAAGGAGTAAAATTCCATGAAAGGCATTAGAAAATACTTTGGGGTAATGCTGATGACAGGACTATGTTCTCTGTTTTTACCGGGTGGCAATCTGAAGACCGCACAGGCAGCATCTTTGCCAACCGAGGATGAGATCACAGCTTATAAAGCGGAAGGAACCTGGGAAGAACGTCAGGAATATGTGAAGGCTTTAGGATATGATAGAGTATCTCCACAATTGATACAGGAGGCAGTACGCCGGGAAAGTGGTGTGGATGCCATGAGTAATGTTCCTTCAGATTGGGAAGAGATGCCTACGGAAGGCAATGTTAAGATTTTGGCTGTACAGGTTGAATTTCAGGATTATACTTTTGAAAGCAGTACGATATATCCAGAGGATATCTATTATCAGATGTTCAATGGAGGAGCATTGCCGGAACAAATACAGTATCCGTATGATAGCCTCTCTTCCTACTATAAAAGATCCTCTTATGGTAAATTGAATTTATCTTCAGGACAGGTTTATCGATGCAGACTTTCTAAGAATCGTGCAGAATATGAGGGATATGCTACTGGTGAACAGGAACTGGTAAAAGAAGTCCTGCAGCTTTTGGATGACCAGATTGATTATAGTGATTATGATAGCAACGGTGATGGTTGTGTAGATGGTATCAGTATTAATTTTGCAGGTGAAAACTCTGGATGGGGAAGTACATGGTGGAGCCATAAGTATAGATTGCAGGATCAAGAGTTTTCTCTGGATGGGATGAATTTTAGTGGGTATCTTTATTTGATGACAGATTGTTCAGAAGGAGATTATACATATGGTACGCAGACTTTGATTCACGAGACAGGTCATATGCTGGGGCTTCCGGATTATTATGCTGCACAGGGAAATGACAGTACTGCAATTGCTACTGTAGATATGATGAAAGATAATACAGGAGATCACAATGGTTTTTCCAAATGGCTTCTTGGATGGATTCCGGAAGAAAATATTCAAAGAGTAACTAAGGAAGATGGTGAACAAGTAATTTCCCTGGATCCGATTGCATCTGAGACTTTGAGTAATAAAAAAATGATCGCGGTTGTTGCACCAGAAGACACTTCCCTTTATTCGGAATATTTTGTTGTCCAATATGATGAAAAAATAAACAATAATCAATCAGCCTGGTATGGAGATTCTACAGGATACAGGATTTATCATGTGGATGCAGAGCTTAATTATGAGGGCAGCAATTTTAGGTATGATAATATGTATAGCTCAGAGCCACGATTAATTCGGGCATTGAATAAAAATAATTTTGAAACTGCGACAGTATGGATGTATGAAACGGGAGACAGGCTGGCTCCGGAGACAGATGAGTCTACATGGTTTTATGGAAATACTCCTGCGGCAAACACAGGAATTATATTCGATGATTTTGAAACGGGAGATTCTGCAACATTTAGAGTATCTTTTGAGCAGAGAGAGCCAGATGATGGGAAGCTTGAGTTAACTCTATCAGAGGGAAGCAATGAGCTTGACAATATTGCTTATATAACGATTAATAGTAACAGAAAACTATTTTATACTGAAGAGCAAAGTTCGCCGGGGATTTATCTGGAGGCTAATGGGGAACAGTATCCTTTGAGTATGAATATTCAAAAGGGAAATAAAGATATCGTTTTAACCTATTCAGGTGACGATAAGATTTTGAAACCGAATACAGAATATACTCTTGTGATTCCGGAAAAAACATTTTTGACAGAAGGAAATGTGTATAATAAAGAATGGAGAGGAACGGTAAAAACAGCAGATTTCCCGGCTGCAGAAAAGATTATTGTGAGTGAGAATAATTCATTTGAAAGAAGTGAATTGATTGCATCGGGAGATGGTAGAGCCATGATTGCCAAACACATGTATCAGGAAGATGATGAAAATTATCATTTTGTTATCAGCATGATCGATCAGGCGGGCAATGTGATCGACCAGGAGGTTAAGCTTCCTCGCCCACAGGATGCTTATATTGATTCTATTAATGGAACAGCCTGCTATGATGGAAATATAGTTCTTTCGTTGTGGACGTATTCGCAGCATACGCTTTTATATCGATTGGATAAAGATGGTAACTATTTGTCCGGGCCTGTGGATGTTCCGGTCAAATTACAGATTTTCCCTTCCGGGTCAGGTGTAAAAGGAACAGAGAAAGATTCAGGAGAGCCAGCAGGTGCGCCGGTTGAAACAGGTGACGTGAATGAATCCTGGGAATCCTGGATGTCAGTATACACAATTGATTTTGAAAATGAGACTGCGGTGCGTTCTGTGGAAAGTGGATTTAAAACTTTTATGATTTCCATGGATCAGAATTCTTATATGGTTGCTAAAAGAAATCCTAGTGAGTGGTATTATGAATTTGTGATTTATGATAATAATGATAATAAGATTTCTGATATTCTAAAGTTGCCAGAGGATTATTTATATGGAACGGTATTATCTGCTGTAAAGAATGATAATGGATATCGTATCTTTTATTCATATGATGATGGAAACAAAGTCACATTGAGATCAGCACTTTATAATGAGAATGGCACCCTTATGGATGACAGAGAATGTCTGACAGCTCTTGTTGGAGATAATTTAAGTAAAGATATAAAATGGCAAGTTTGTAAAGGTGAGTGGGGGTATCTGCTGATTTCAGAAAACTATGAACCGGGACGGACCTGTTATTTCCTTGATAAGGAAGCAAATTATCTATCCAGAATGACGTTGAGTGGTTTGATGAATAACGGAGTGGCAGCAGGGAATCGATTTGTATATGCCTGGAACGCATTGATAGATTCGGAAGAAAATATGGTTTGTGTTATAACAGAACCTTTGATAAAAGAACCGGTGGAACCATCAAAACCTGAAGAACCGGCAAAGCCTAAGGAGACATCCGGATCGGTTAAAAATCAGAATAATCATGTTCCCAGGACCGGTGATGAAGCAAATCCAGGATGGTTTCTCCTGATGATTATGCTGTCAGGAGCAATGATTTTTTCGTGTACATTAAAACGAAGACGATAGAAAGGAAATAGTGTTAGGATGAAGAAAAAGAAGAGATATGTCGCGTTATGTGGTTCTCTTGTGCTTTCGGTGATGTTAGCCGGTATGCCGGTACATGGAACGGAAGTTGAAGATATTCAGAACAAGACTGTGGATCTTCAGAATCAGTTACAGGGCATTAATCAGGATCTTCTGAAAATCAGTAATCAGATTGCAGACACAGAAGCAGAAATTGAAGATAGTAACAATGAGATTCTTCGTATTCAGGATTCTCTGGCTATCTCCCGTGTAAATGAGGAGAGGCAATATGAAGCTATGAAGCTGAGAATTAAGTATATGTATGAGAATAATCAGACTTCCTGGCTGGAATATCTCTGCTCGGCAAAAAGTATGGGTGATTTTCTGAACAAACTTGATTTTATCAGAGGAATCAGCACTTATGACAGAAATAAACTGGAAGCTCTGGAGGAAGTCAGAGAGGGAATCGAACAGCAGGAGACAGATTTAAAAGAGCAGCAGTCTTCATTGAAAGAATTACAGGCGCAACTTGGAGAGCAGGAAAGTAATCTGAAGAAAAAGGCAGAGGCCACTTCAACAGATCTCCAGGCATTTCAGGCTCAGATAGCTGCAATAAGGGCAGAAGAAGCCAGAAAAGCGGAAGAAGCCAGAAAAGCAGAAGAAGCCCAAAGGGCGCAAGAGGCAGCAAATTCTGCTAATCAGGGAACATCCGGAAACCAGGGAACTGGGAATCAGGGAACATCCGATAGTGGTAATGGTAGAAGGTATCCATATGTAGAAGGAGCTTTGAATCCGGAAATAGGAGTATTTTATTTTGAAGGACACAGAGAAACTTACTATTCTCAGAGAGTTCTCCCCGGTGGAGGATTGAGAATCCCGGGACGTCACATAGCGTGGGATGGAACCATAAGAGATAGCAGTGATTATATTTGTGTTGCCAGTGTGGATCATCCGTGGGGAACGGTAGTGAATACGTCACTGGGACCGGGCAAAGTTTACGACAGCGGTTGTGCAAGCGGTACAATTGATATTTATACAGACTGGTAAAGAAAGGAAATGATTAGAAATGACAGAATGGAAGAAAGACTACGAAGAATTTGAAAAGGTGACCAGACAGTTTTATAATGGAGAGGTAAGTGTTCCGGAGTATAAGGGATTTTCAGGAGGATTTGGAAGTTATGCTCAGAGAGGTGGTAAGGCTTCTATGCTGAGACTTCGTCTGCCGGGTGGACGACTTTCCAAAGAGAAGCTTGGTTTTATTGCGGAAAGTATAGAAAAGTATCATATTGATAAACTGCATTTCACAACATGTCAGACAATACAGCTTCATAATCTGAATGCAGATGCGGTGTGTGAACTGGCAGTTGCTGCTTTGGATTATGGAATTGTAACCCGCGGAGGCGGTGGTGATTTTCCACGTAATGTGATGGTATCTCCTCTTTCCGGAGTAGAGAAGGGAGAGTATTTTGATGTGACTCCGTATGCAGAAGCTGCAGGAGAGTATCTGATGGGACTTATAAAGACGGTAAAGCTTCCCCGAAAATTAAAAGTATGTTTTTCTAATTCACCGAAAAACCGTACTCATGCGACTTTCCGTGATCTGGGATTTGCGGCAAGAGAGGATGGCACATTTGACGTGTATAGTGCAGGAGGTCTTGGCAATAACCCGAAAATGGGTGTTCTGGTGGCAGAGGAAGTACCGGGAACCAAGATTCTGTACTATATCAAGGCTATGGTAAATATGTTTACCACCTATGGTAATTACGAGAACCGTGCAAAAGCAAGAACCAGATATATGCAGGATGTTCTGGGAGAAAGATATGTGGAAGCATTTGAAGAGAAGCTGCAAGAAGTGATTGACAGCGGAGAAGACCTGGACATTCCTGTTGAAGAGGGTTCAGTATCAAAACAGGGAGATGGAACTTTAATCGAAGACAGACGTGTAGTTGCTCAGAAACAGGAAGGACTATACGCAGTAAAATATCATCCGGTAGGCGGATGCCCGAAGCCGGAGAAGATGGTAGAGTTATATCATGCTATAAAAGATATGGATCAGGTGGAGATTCGTATTGCACCAGAAGAATATATTTATGTTATTAACTGTACAGCGACAGAGGCAGGAAAACTTCTGGAGATTTTGGATGACAGTGCACAGAATCTGTTTGAGTCATCTGTGGCATGTATCGGTGCTTCTATCTGTCAGGTAGGAGTGAGAGATTCACAGAAGCTTCTTAAGACGCTGGTGGATGCTTCAAAAGAATGGGGCTTTGCAGATGGAGTCCTGCCTCAGATTCATATTTCCGGATGCCCGTCTTCCTGTGGAACACATCAGATTGGAAAAATCGGATTCCGCGGTGGAGTGAAAAAGGTAGACGGAAAGGCAGAGCCTGCATTTGTGCTTTGTGTAAATGGAGAAGATGCTGCCGGAAAAGAGCGGTTTGGAGAGCAGGTTGGAACGATTCTGGAGCGGGATATTCCTGAATTTTTGAAAAAAATCGGTCAGGCAGTTTCTGAGGACGGCACTACTTTTGATGTGTGGTATGAGACACATGAACAGAGATTTTTGGAAATTGCAGCACCATTTATTGCATAAATCCGATTGAAATCCTTAAAATGCAGAGGTATAATATAAAAAAATCAATTGGAGGAAATACACATGTTGGATAAAAAAGTAGTGGAACTGTTAAATCAGCAGGTGAATAAAGAATTATATTCTGCATACCTGTATCTCGATTTTTCAAATTATTATTATGATGAAGGTCTGGATGGATTTGGAAACTGGTATAAGATTCAGGCTCAGGAAGAGCGCGATCATGCAATGCTCTTTATTCAGTACTTACAGAACAACGGCGAAAAGGTAGTCCTGGAGGCAATTGATAAACCGGCGGTTGAGATAACAGGCGCAAAATCTGTACTTCAGGAAGGATTGAAACATGAACAGTATGTAACCAGCCTGATTCATAATATTTATGATGCTGCATATTCTGTGAAGGATTTCCGGACGATGCAGTTCCTGGACTGGTTTGTTAAAGAACAGGGTGAAGAAGAGACCAACGCAGATAATCTGGTGAAGAAGTTTGAATTGTTTGGAAATGATCCGAAGAGTCTGTATATGCTGGACAATGAACTCGGAGCAAGGGTATACAGCGCTCCGTCACTGGTATTGTAATCATGAACCGCAAGAAAGAGATATGTTCCTGTTATCATGTGACAAAGGGGGATATCGCAGACGCAGTTGAGAATGGGGCAGAATGCTTCAAGGATGTAAAGAAAGCTACGAAAGTCGGGAAAGCCTGTGGTAAATGTAAAAAGAAGGCAAAAAAATTGACTAAAAAGCTTTTGATGAAAAAATAGTATTGACAAAATGCGGCCACTTATGGTATAAAGAATAAGTGGCCGCGTTTGGTACATATTTTAATATAGGGGATTGGTCAAATGGTATGACAGGAGTCTCCAAAACTCTTAGCGGGAGTTCGATTCTCTCATCCCCTGTCAATAGATACACCGGAAGATTGGTAATACAATACTTCCGGTGTTTTTTTATCCATAATATTTAGTGGTGTCTTCCCCAAAATGCTGAAGTTGTAACTCCAGTTTTGCTAGATCAGCATCGTCCAGTCCATCCAGCAGGGTTTTCATGTTTTCCCGAATCTGAACAGGATTATATGGAATCTCCAGAGCGAAATCACTGTAAGCGCGAATTTTGTGATAATACATGCCGGCTTCTTGTTCTTCACCCGCATTTCGGCACATTTCATACATCATGACACAATCGGTAGCATCTGTATCTGTGCAGGGTTTGCAGATCCATTTACCAAGATAATAGTGTGTTCCGCAAATATTATAGATAAAACCGGGTGAGCTTAGTAATTGTTCTAACATATCAGTTCTCCTTTTAAAATTGATTTAACTATTAGTATAATAGTCTGTTTTGAAGAAGAAATCAAATAAAAATAAAGTCAAATAAAAATAAAATAAGGTATTCCCTTTTCCTACATTATGATGTATTATAATAGAGCAAGGCACAAGATGTTGTGTGACATAAGTAAAAAAGACGATATTTGGTAGGGGTGCAGGGATATGGAGATTGTAGTTAAGAATAAGGTTATAAAGAGAAATGGTGAAGAGGTAGATTTTGATATCAGCAAGATTGTGAATGCGATTACGGCGGCGAATAATGAGGTGGAGAACATTTATAAGATGAATGTGTACCAGATTCAGGCCATCGCAGAAGATATCGCTCATCAGGTGCAGAAGACTACGCATGCGGTGAATGTCGAGGATATTCAGGATATGGTGGAAACCAGTATCATGGGTATGCGTGGATATGAAGTTGCTCAGAAATATGTGCGTTATCGTTATAAGAGAGAACTGGCACGTAAGTCTAATACAACGGATAATGGTATCCTGGCATTGATTGAGCATCTGAACGAAGAGGTTAATCAGGAGAACTCCAATAAGAATCCGGTTATTAATTCTACCCAGAGAGACTATATGGCAGGTGAGGTAAGTAAGGATTTGTCTAAGCGTGTGCTCCTGCCGGAGGAGATCGTACGGGCACATGAGGATGGAATCATTCATTTTCATGATTCGGATTATTTTGCACAGAAGGAACATAACTGTGATCTGATCAATCTGGAGGACATGCTTCAGAATGGAACCGTAATCAGTGAGACATTAATTGAGAAGCCTCACAGCTTTTTTACCGCCTGTAATGTAACGACACAGATTGTTGCTCAGGTTGCAAGTAACCAGTATGGCGGTCAGTCCTTTACACTGGCACATCTGGCACCGTTTGTAGATATCAGCAGAAAGAAAATTAAAAGACTGGTCATCGAGGAACGTAAAGAATGCGGAGAAAGCCTGGATGAAGAGATTATTGCAAAGGTGACGGAAAAACGTCTGCGTGAAGAGGTTAAGAGCGGAATCCAGACGATTCAGTATCAGCTCATTACATTGATGACCTGCAACGGCCAGGCACCATTTGTAACGGTATTCATGTATCTGGATGAGGTTCCGGAGGGGCAGGTAAGAGAAGACCTGGCTATGATTATTGAAGAAGTACTGAAGCAGAGAATGCAGGGCGTGAAAAATGAAAAAGGTGTCTGGATCACACCGGCATTTCCGAAGCTTATCTATGTACTGGATGAGGATAACATCACTGAAGGCTCCCGCTATTGGAATCTGACAGTACTGGCAGCAGAATGCACTGCTAAGAGACTGGTGCCGGATTACATTTCTGCCAAGATTATGAAAGAGCTGAAGAAGGGAGAGGTTTATCCGTGCATGGGATGCCGTTCTTTCCTGACAGTTGAGGACACACAGATGAATCCGGATGGACATCACAAGTTCTACGGAAGATTCAATCAGGGTGTTGTTACCATCAATCTGGTAGATGTGGCGTGCTCTTCTGAGGGAGATATGGATCGTTTCTGGGAGATTCTGGATGAAAGACTGGAGCTCTGCCACCGTGCACTGCGCTGCCGTCATGAGAGACTTCTGGGAACCATCTCTGACGTAGCTCCGATTCTGTGGCAGTACGGAGCACTGGCGCGTCTTAAGAAGGGTGAGAAGATCGATAAACTGCTTTATAATGGATATTCTACGATTTCTCTTGGATATGCAGGCCTTTATGAGATGTGTATGAGGATGCTGGGAAAATCTCACACAGATCCGGAAGCAAGACCGTTTGCAATGGCAGTTATGCAGAGGCTGAATGACAAGTGTAAAGAATGGAGAGAAGCAGAAAACATCAGCTATTCCGTATACGGAACACCGATGGAGTCTACTACCTATAAATTTGCAAAATGTCTTCAGAAAAGATTTGGAATTATTGAAGGTGTAACAGATAAGAACTATATTACCAACAGCTATCATGTACATGTAGCGGAAGAGATTAACGCATTTGACAAGCTGGAGTTTGAATCTGAATTCCAGAAGCTGTCACCGGGAGGTGCGATCAGCTACATCGAAGTACCGGATATGCAGAATAATATCCCGGCAGTTATCTCCGTAATGCAGTTCATTTACGATCATATCATGTATGCTGAATTGAATACAAAGAGTGACTTCTGTGAGGAATGTGGTTATGACGGAGAGATTCTGATCAAGGAAGACGAGTCCGGTAAGCTGATTTGGGAGTGCCCGAACTGTGGCAACAGGGATCAGAACAAGATGGCAGTAGCCAGAAGAACCTGTGGTTATATTGGTACACAGTTCTGGAATCAGGGAAGAACCCAGGAGATTAAAGACAGAGTTCTTCATTTATAAGAGTGGAACTCAGATGTATTAGAAAAGCTCCAAGTATCTCTGATGCTAAGTAGATGAGACGTCCGGCGGTCTGGCCGGTGAAAAGCGCAATTTTTCGAAAGACAATTTGCTCCATAAGATAATAGGGGCTGATATAAAACATGTTAATGGAACCGCACGTATGAAAAATAATATTGATAGAAGTGGCGATTCCGACAAGCATAAGGAAGAGAGCACCTGGAAGAAGGAAATCCTTTGGACAGGTGCTGTTTTTGTGGGTAAATATGAGAAAAAGGCCTAAAAAAATCATAAGGAAATGCCAAAGGTAACTGTGCAGTGTGAGAACTGCCAGATTATAATGCATACCGCTTGGATCAACGAAAGCAAAGACTCCGCCAAGGAGTCCGAAGTCTACGAGAAAATTTGCCAGAGTCAGGCGGGCTTGCCGGTATTTTTCAGGGAGAAGGCAGTAAAGTGGGAGCAAATACATTGGCATGCTGCAAAGCTGGAATGGGAAATACCACCAGTCATAAGAGCAATTATTACTTACATACAGGAGAAACTGCTTTCCAAGCTCTGAAAGAGGAAACAGGATAGCCAATAAAATGAGAAGGCGATTCTGTCCTTTAGAGGAGAGCTTGTGTGCCTGCCAGGCAAGTATGATAGACAGTGTGAGGCCTGTGAGAAATATGTACATTGGAAATCATCTCTTTTCGGAAATAGTTTTTTATTATTTTACCATATGAAGTGGAAAAAGATAGGGTATCATCGCTATTTTTTGGTGATTGAAGGTTGGAAAGAGAGTTACGGTATAGTATAATATCACTTGATTGTTGCAGGAACCAATCTATAAGGAGAAAAACCAGGCGCGGCAATTCTGTCGCGCCTGTTTGTGGATATGTGAGGTGAAAATATGTATTATGGAAATATAAAAAAATATGATATTGCAGATGGACCGGGGGTGAGAGTCAGTCTGTTTGTGTCCGGCTGCCGTCATCACTGTAAGGGCTGTTTCAATTCGGAGACGTGGGATTTCAATTTCGGGCAGCCTTACACGCAGGAAACGGAGCAGGAGATTCTTGAGGCGCTGAAACCTCCGTATATTACTGGATTTACTCTTCTGGGCGGAGAACCCTTTGAACCGGAAAATCAGGTGGTACTGGTAAAGCTACTTCGTAAGATCAGAGAGTTCTACCCCAAACTGAATATCTGGTGTTACAGCGGATACCTCTATGATGTGGATATGATAGAAGGCGGAAGAGCATATACGGATGTGACAAAAGAGATGCTTTCGTATATAGATACGCTGGTGGATGGACCATTTATAGAAGCGGAGAAAGATCTGAGGCTTAAGTTCCGGGGCAGCAGGAATCAGAGAATTATCAATCTACATGAATAGAAGAAAAGACGAGAATAAAGAGACAGAAGGAATGAAAGAAAATGAAGACTAAGAATGCACTGATACTATTTTTAACTGCTTTTATATGGGGAACTGCATTTGTTGCCCAGAGCGTGGGGATGGATTACATGGGACCATTCGGGTTCAATGGAATCAGAAGCGTGATCGGGGGAATTGCACTTCTTCCCTGTATTTTCCTGTTGGATAAGCTTGGATTAAGTTCAAAAGGAACGGGCAGCAGAAAGGATCTGATTACGGGAGGCATTGCCTGTGGTGTTCTTTTATTTGCAGCCAGCAGCCTGCAGCAGATCGGTATTCAGTATACCAGTGCGGGAAAAGCGGGGTTTATTACAGCTTTTTATATTGTTCTGGTGCCGGTATTTGGGATATTTTTAAAAAAGAAAATCGGTTGGAAGGTCTGGGTGGCAGTGGTGATGGCTCTTGCAGGACTTTATTTCCTTTGCATTACGGAATCCTTTAGTATAGGAAAAGGAGATGTATACATCTTTTTCTGTGCGCTTTTGTTTACACTGCACATTCTGACAATTGACTATTTTGCACCAAAGGTTGATGGCGTGAAGATGTCCTGTATTCAGTTTTTTATGGCAGGAATTTTGTCGGTTCCGCCAATGCTGATTTTTGAAAATAATTCTTTTTCCGGTATCATGGCAAGCTGGATACCGCTTTTATATGCAGGTGTGCTTTCCTGTGGAGTTGCTTATACCCTGCAGATTATCGGGCAGAAGAATATGAATTCGGCAGTTGCATCGCTGATTCTGAGTCTGGAGTCATGTATTTCGGTGCTTGCGGGATGGGCAATTCTGGGGGAACAGCTTTCTTCCAGAGAATTGTTTGGATGTGTGTTGATGTTTGGAGCAATTATTCTGGCGCAGATTCCTGATAAAGCACAGGAGAAGGAGCAAAAGTCGTTTTGCGAAAATTTACAGTCATAAAAGAAAGAATGTTAGAAGAGGTATATCTGTATGAAGTTATTAAAACTGGTAATTGTAGATGACGAACCTATTTTGCTGCAGGGTCTGATGGAGACCTATGATTGGAAAGGTATGGGATTTGAAATCGTAGGTACAGCACAGAGTGGAGAACAGGCAATCCGTGTGATTCAGGAAACCAGGCCGCATGTGGTTCTTACGGATATCCGAATGAAGCAGATTACCGGACTCATGGTGATGGAAGAGATTCAGAAGACAGATCTGGATTGTATTTTTATTGTACTCAGTGCTTATCGGGATTTTGAATATGCGCAGCAGGCCTGTGATCTGGGGGCGTACGCGTATTTGCTGAAGCCGATAGAGGATGATAAGCTTTGTGAAACCATGCGTGGAGCTTATGAGACCTGCATAAAACAGATTAAAGAGGAAGAAAAAATAGAGAGCTGGGAAAAACTCTTATTAAAAGATTCTACCAGTTTTCTACAGGTGATCGTGCAGAAATATGTACAGAACCGTATTTCCCAGGAGAAGGCCGAAGAAGTGTTTGACACTTTGGGCAATGTGCTGGAAGAGGGGGATCGTTTTATTTCTGTCTGTGTAGATATTGATTTAGCCTATAAGATTACGAATTCGTTGGATTATGAGGCTTCCAGGTTTGCTGTGATGAAGAGCCTGGAGGAGATGATTGAGGAAAAATATTTTTTCTGGAAGCTGGAGAATGAAACGGGAAATGCTGTATTTATTGTAAAGACGAAAGAAAATACTTCTGTTCATGAACTGAAAGCTATGCTGGAGTATGTGAAAAAAGAAGAGGGCAGACCGGTGGTGGCTTCTATTTCCAAGCCTTATAAGGGAATTGCCGGTATCAAAAGAAGCTATGAGGAGGCCAGCCAGTTATTTGGACTTGCCAGTGCTTCCGGAGCGAGTGCGTTTACCATTCCGGATGATATGGAAGAGAAGATGGGAAGGGCGGAAGCACAGGATGCCGTCATGATGGTGGTAAATGCGGTACGGAAGAATGATGGAGATGAACTAAAGGAAACTTTTGTTTATTTTATTTATAGCCTTCCGAAGGAGGAAGAACAGCAGTTAAGCTACATCCACAGGGTCATGCTGCAGACAGAGTTCATGCTGAAGGATTCTTATGGAATGACGGAAGAATTGAAAAAGAAGTTCCAGAATCTGTATTCAAATCTGATGAATTTAAGTGGAGCAAAGGCGGTTGATGTGGCATATAAAATCCTGCTGGATACCATTGAGGTGCGCAGAAAACTGGCAGAAAAAGACGAAGCCAAGTATTTCAAAGAATATATGTCGGTTGCGGTTGCCTATATAGAGGAACATCTGAATGATGAGAATCTTTCTATTGTGTCGGTGGCCACACATATTTATCTGAATCCGGTGTATTTCGGCAGGGTTTTTAAGAATACATTTCATATGACATTTAAAAAATATCTGCTTCAGCAGAGGATGGAAAAGGCCAAGAGGTTGCTTGAAAATGGGGATGCGAGCATTGGAAATATCTGTGAACAGGTAGGAATCAGTAATCCATCTTATTTTTCCCACTTATTTAAGCAGTACACAGGAAAGCTCCCCAGTGAGTATAAAAAGGAATATGAAATATGATCAAAGAAAAGATGAAATCCGGAATTCAAAGAAAATTTATGACCTACTCGGTAGTGCTGCTGGTTCTTTCTCTTTTTCTGTCCAGTATAGGTGTTTGGGTTTTTATTCAGAAAAATATGTCGGCAGTGATTATTGACAAATATGAGTTTATGAATGAGAAAATGGGGAGAACACTGGACAATCTGTTTCAAAAGACCAATGAGATCACTGCAGAATGTATCGTGTATGAAGATGTACAGAAAAGTCTCATCGAAGATGGTCTGGCAGACGTAGAAAAGAATGCGCTGAGTAAGTATTTTGCCTATATTGATCTGGAGAATGTGGCAGAATACTGTTATGTTGACAATCAGAAAAATGTATATACCCGTTCTTATTCCAAGCGTACATGGGAAGATTTTCAGAACAGTGGTTTTGGAAATCTTCTGGGAAAAGAATATGCGAAGACAAAATGGATATGGACTGAGGATACTTTGTTTGGGACCGGAGGATCAGCCCTGTTTGTTGGACGGTATGTTAGAAGCATGGAGTATGCTCATGAACCGGGCATGCTGTTTTTAAAAATGGATCCGGGATTTCTGGAAAATATCTTTAGCGAAAATACAGATGACGCGGATGAAGCGGTGATGGGGATCATAGATGGCTCCGGAAATGTGTGTGTGTCCTGTATTCCGGAAGGATATTTACTTCCAAAAGAAGATCTGGAATATATTCAGAATCTTTCTAAGAAAAAGGCGGACGGAATGATTGTAACTGGATGCAGGCTGAGAAGTGGGGTGTTATCAGCGTATCGGCAAAAAGAGAGCGGAATGATAATATATACACTTGTTCCCAATCAGGTGTTGACCAGCGGACTTGTTCGTATCTTTGAGATATTGCTTGGTATTTATATTTTCGTTCTGGCAGCAGCAGCGGTTTTCAGTGTTTATTTCTCCAAACGATTTTCCAGACCGATCCAGGAGATCAGCGAGGCAATGACCGGATTTGACGGAAATGATTTCAGTCCAATGAAGGAACTGCATACGAATACAGAGTTGGATCAGATTGGAGATTCCTATAATAAGATGTTGGTTAATATCGAGAATTTGCTGGAAGAAATAAAAATCCAGGAAAAAGAGCTTAGAACCAGTGAGCTGAATATGCTGATCAATCAGATCAATCCGCATTTTCTCTATAATACGCTGGATACCATTTATATGCTTGCACGGATTAATAAAGAAGAAACGACTATGAAAATGATTCAGGCATTGTCGAAATATCTGCGTTTGTCCCTGAGTAAAGGGAAGGACATAGTTACGGTAGAGGATGAACTTGAAAATGTCAAAAGCTATATGGAAATTCAGCAGATTCGAAATACAGAGTTATTCCATTATGAGATAGAATGCGGTGAAGAGCTGAAGAAATTTGAGGTGTTGAAGTTAATATTGCAGCCTCTTGTAGAAAATGCCATTAAGCACGGTTTTTGTGATATTTTTGAAGGCGGTCTGATAAAGATTACGGTGAGAGCGGAGGATGAAACTCTGGTTTATGAGGTATATAACAGCGGAACACCCATGGATAAAGAAGTACTCAGTAAAATAAATGGTCTCATGGAACAGCCACTGGCAAAGATGAAGGAGAGTTTTCCGGATAAGCGGCGCGGATATGGTGTGGTGAATATTATTACCCGGTTGCGCCTGAAATATGAGAATCAGGTACAATTTTATTATGAGACAGATGACATGGGAACCTGTTGCGTCATTAAGATACCTGTGGTGAGTGGTTAGTTTTCAGATAGAAAGAGTTAGTTATGAGAAAGAAAGTAAGAATAGTATCTGCTGTGTTATGTGTGACCTTCCTTGCGGGACTGCTTGGAGGGTGCAGGAATGAGGAACAAAATAAGGGAAAAGGGACAACTGAGGAAATTCGGATTCCGGCCATTTTCACCGTTGATCCGTCTACAGGAAAGAAAAACGAAGAAAAAACTGTGGAGGCATTTAACAGAGAGTATGAGGGAAAATATGTCCTGGATGTAGAGTGGATTATGGAGACAGAGGAGGAATATCGGCAGAATCTGAAACGTCTGAATGTTACGGATGAACTGCCGGCTGTGATTACGGATCTCCGTATGCTACCGTCTTATTACCAAATGATGATTGCGGATGATCGTATTATGGATCTTGCTCCCTACCTTAAGCAGGATCAGGAGTGGATGGATATGATTGAACCTGTGGTTCTGGAGGGATGTACGGAGGAAGACGGGAGTGTGTATCTGAGTCCTTTAAGCACAGCAGCGTTTTCCTGTTCGGGGGTATTCTGGAATGAGGAATTATTTAGAAAGGCAGGAATAACAGATTTTCCCAAAACATGGGAAGAATTCTGGGATTGCTGCGATCGGCTTAAAGATCACGGGATAACACCGCTGGCACTTCACACGGAAGGAACGGGCTGGGCACCGATGCTCCTTGCAACGGCAGAGACGGCAGATACGCAGGCCGGTGCAGAATTTATGAAAGAATGGTATCCGGATACATATTGTAATGAAGTTGGACTTCACATGGCAGAGACGCTGTCACGGCTGTTTCAATATACGACAGAGGATGCACTGCATACAGATTTTGATGTGGCATATACAAATTTCTGTAACAGTACGGCAGCTATGATTCCAAATGGATACTGGATGATAGATCAGATTCCTGAGGAAATGCAGGAAAAAATCAGATTTTCCCCATACCCGGGAAATAAATTAATTTCCTCACCGGAGACTTTTGGATGGTCTGTTGTAACGGGATACAGTGAGGATATTCGTGAGGGTGCGGTGGAGTTTCTGAAATTTCGGACGAAGTTGAATCAGCAGGAGAAGGAAGAACTGTTTGGGAAAAGTCCATGGGAGACGGGAAGGCTGGTACAGGATTATATTGCAGCATATAGTGGTGAGCCTCAGATAGTGCCGAATTATCAGGTGAAATGGAATTCCATCCTGCAGGAAGAAACGTTGGGGGAGTATCTCCCGCTTCTGGTTCAGGGAAAGATATCCCCGGAGGAATTTGTGGAGATGGAAGATGAGAGTATCCGGAGATTTCGGGAGGAACAATAATATTGAATATTAAAAAATAAATCTTTTGAACGGTATCTGACCGGGAGGAAGGTTTATTTTTTTGTATTTCAGGTTTGTTAATTGTTAAAGGTTTCTCATATTTTTCTGTTAGGATAAGGACAGAACAAAGGAAACGAAAGTTTCGAGTAAAATTTTCAGAAAGGCGAGGAATCATTATGAAAAAGAAAAAAGTTTTATCAGTTTTACTGGTTGCAGCAATGTCTGCAAGTCTTTTGGCAGGATGTGGAAGTTCTTCTTCTTCTTCCTCTTCTGACGAGGGATCAGAGAGCAAAGAGGCGAAAGGTTCTGTGTATTATCTGAACTTTAAACCTGAAGCAGATGAACAGTGGCAGAATCTGGCAAAAGCATATACAGAAGAGACAGGCGTGCCTGTAACAGTTCTTACAGCAGCATCCGGAGAGTATGAGAAGACATTAAAATCTGAGATGGCTAAGACAGAAGCTCCTACATTATTCCAGGTAAACGGACCGGTTGGTCTTGCAAGCTGGAAAGATTACTGCTATGATCTGACAGGATCTGATATTGCAGGCGAGCTTACAGATGACAGCTTTGCACTGAAAGACGGAGATGCAATGTCAGGTATCGCATATGTTATTGAGAACTATGGTATTATCTACAATAAAGCACTTCTGGAAAAAGCAGGATATTCTGCAGATGATATTACAAATTTCGACAGCTTCAAGAAGGTAGTAGAGGATATTACAAAGCGTAAAGATGAACTTGGATTCTCTGCATTTACATCAGCTGGTATGGATGGATCTTCTGACTGGAGATTTAAGACACATCTTGCAAACCTTCCGATTTACTATGAGTACAAAGATGAAGGTATTGACAGCACAGATGCAATCAAAGGAACATATCTTGACAACTATCGTGCAATCTGGGATCTGTACATCAACAATGCAACATGTGATCCGGCTCTTCTGTCAACAAAGACAGGTGATGATGCAGTAGCTGATTTCGTAACAGAGGAAGCAGTATTCTATCAGAATGGTACATGGGCATACAACGATGTTGCTGATCTGGGTGATGAGAATCTTGGAATTCTTCCTATCTACATTGGTGTAGAGGGCGAAGAAAATCAGGGTGTCTGCACAGGTACAGAGAACTACTGGTGTGTAAATGCAAAAGCTTCTGAAGAAGATATTCAGGCAACACTTGATTTCATGAACTGGTGTGTAACATCTGATACAGGTGTTGAGGCTATGTGCAAAGACATGGGATTCGTAATTCCGTTCAAATCTAACCTTGAATCTGATAATGTACTTGTTAACGAAGCTAACAAGTATGTTGAAGAAGGCAAGACTCCTGTAACATGGACATTCTCAACTATGCCTTCAGAAGAGTGGAAGAATGGTGTAGGTTCTGCACTTACAGCATATGCAGCAGATCAGACAGATGCTAACTGGGATGCAGTAGTAAAAGCATTCGTTGATGGATGGGCTACAGAAGCTGCAGCAGCAAAATAAAAATATTTATAGTAACACTGTTTAGACAAAAGGAATTGTAAGACATGCGGCGGGCGACAGTTGTGTTCGCCCGTCGTTCTTTCTGAGAGAAGGAGGGCGATTTTTGTGGAAAAAGCCATTAAGCGTTATATGCCGATATTTGTACTCCCGACATTTTGTGCCTTCATCATCGGCTTTATTGTCCCATTTATTATGGGAATCTGGTTGTCGTTCTGTAAATTTACGACTGTTACAGATGCAAAATTTGTAGGATTTTCAAACTATGTAGAAGCATTAAAGGATGCAATGTTCCGTCATTCATTCTGGATGACGGTATTATTTGCAGTGGTATCTCTTCTGGTTATTAATGTGATTGCCTTTTTACTGGCAATGGCACTGACACAGAAAATGCGCGGAACCAATATTTTCCGTACTATTTTCTTCATGCCGAACCTGATCGGTGGTATCGTGCTTGGTTATATCTGGCAGCTGATCTTTAATGGTATTCTGGCAAATTATAATACAGCACTGAACCTGAATCAGTGGTATGGATTCTGGGGATTGATTATTCTGGTAAGCTGGCAGCAGATTGGTTATATGATGATTATCTATATTGCCGGCCTGCAGGCAATTCCTGGAGATGTAATGGAAGCAGCACAGATTGATGGTGCAACAGCATGGCAGAGACTGTGGAAGGTAACAGTTCCGATGATGATGCCATCTATTACAATTTGTATGTTCCTGTCTATCACAAACGGATTCAAGCTCTTTGACCAGAACCTGTCACTGACTGCAGGTGAACCGTCCAAGTTATCCGAGTTGATGGCACTTAATATTTTCAATACCTTCTATGGACGTACCGGTTGGGAAGGTGTTGGACAGGCAAAGGCTGTTATATTCTTCTTCATTGTAGTAGGAATTGGATTGGTACAGCTTCGTGCAACACGTTCAAAGGAGGTGCAGCAGTAAATGAAAAAATGGAAAGACAAATTAAGCTGGGCAGGAACCGGAGTATTTACCATTATTGGTCTGGTTTACATTGCACCTATCCTGATCGTACTTATGAACTCCTTTAAGAAAAAGGTGTTTATTAACAAAGAACCATTTACTCTGCCAACAGCAAAGACATATACTGGCTTTGATAACTATATTGCAGCAATTGATAAATATGAATTACTGAAGGCGGTTGGCTGGACCGTATTTATCACGATTGGTTCTGTATTGGTAATTCTGGTTTGTACATCCATGTGCGCATGGTATATTACACGAGTTAAATCAAAATTTACACAGATGCTGTATCTGCTTTGTGTATTTTCAATGGTAGTACCGTTCCAGATGGTAATGTTTACACTTTCGCTGGTGGCAGACCGTACAAAATTAAACACACCATGGGGAATCATAATTATATACCTGGGATTTGGAGCCGGACTAGCGGTATTCATGTTCTGCGGATTTGTAAAATCAATTCCGTTGGAGATTGAAGAAGCAGCTATGATCGATGGTTGTACCCCGCTTCGTACATTTTTCTCTGTAGTACTTCCAATCATGAAGCCTACATACATTTCCGTAGGTATTCTGGAAACAATGTGGATTTGGAATGACTTCCTGCTTCCATATCTGGTACTGGATCTGAATAAATATAAGACGATTTCTATCGTAATTCAGTATATGAAGGGAAGTTATGGCCGTGTAGATATGGGTGCTATTATGGCAGCTCTGATTCTGGCGGTAATTCCGGTTATTATTTTCTATCTGTCCTGTCAGAAACACATTATCAAGGGTGTTGCTGCCGGTGCAGTAAAAGGTTAATTAATTGGGGACGTAGCAAAATGCATTTTGCTACGTCCCCAATTAACGTTTGTGGTGTCCCTTTTTAACATTTGTGGTGTCCCCAATTGACATTCATGTGCTATAATTCATAATGAAAGCACATGAGACAAACAGGAGGAATAACAAATGAGATTTGTAATACAGCGTGTTACACACGCAGATGTAAAGGTGGATGGTGAGACAATCGGCGAGATCGGCAAAGGATTCATGGTGTTGATTGGTGTCTGTGATTCTGATACAAAAGAAATTGCTGATAAAATGGTGAAAAAAATGCTGGGTCTTCGTATTTTTGAAGATGAGCAGGGCAAGACCAATCTTTCTCTGGATACGGTAGGGGGAAGCCTGCTTCTGATTTCTCAGTTTACTTTATATGCTAACTGCAAGAAGGGAAATCGACCTAGTTTTATAGAGGCTGGTGAGCCTAAGATGGCGGAGGAGATGTATGAGTATATTATCGCTAAGTGTAAGGAGAGTGTGGAGACGGTAGAGAAGGGAAGCTTCGGGGCAGATATGAAGGTGAGTCTTACGAATGATGGACCGTTTACGATTATTCTGGATTCCGATAAACTGTAACTGTTCATAGCCAACACGAAGCGTTTTTGAGATCGGTTTTGAAAAGTCTCGTTGAACATTTACTATACCGTGAGGAATGGATGCTCTTGCGTTTTTTCTTGCAATGATGTATAATTGTATTAAATTAATAATACAAATAAAGAAGGAGGATTCTTTATGATCTTGGTAAACACAGATTATATTACAGGAAAGAAATTTGAGATGATTGGTCTGGTGAGAGGAACGACTATTCAGTCTGTTCATCTGGGAAAGGATATTATGAACAGCTTTAAGACTCTTGTTGGAGGAGAACTGACTTCCTACACCGAGATGATGAATGAGGCCAGAGCGATTGCTACAAAACGTATGGCAGATGATGCGGCAGCGCAGGGAGCGGATGCAGTTATAAATATACGTTATGCATCCAGCGCCGTAACCCAGGGCGCTGCAGAAATCATGGCATATGGAACGGCTGTAAAATTTGTTGACTAAAAGTTGCATTATATAATAGGCTCAGATAATGGTGTGCTAATGAATTCGTGGTGAATTAGTGGGAGGTAGCGGTGTGAATTACGAAGGCCAGATATGTCGTGCACCGATGGAGCGATCATCCTTCATGCTCCCGGTCATGGTGGGATGCTCCTATAATAATTGTAAATTCTGCAATCTGTTCCGGCATCTGAAGTACAGAGTGCTGCCTATAGAACAGGTGGAGGCGGAATTGAAGCGGGTATATGATATTGGTGGGAAACCAGAGAAAATATTTCTGGGTGACGGGAATGCATTTGGGCTTCCTACGGATCATTTGATGGTGATTCTTGATATGATCCATCACTATTTTCCGGAGTGTCAATGCATTAATATGGATGCTACGGTGACGGCTGTTCTTAAGAAGTCGGATGAGGAATTGAAGATTTTATATGAAAATGGTGTCCGTCATCTCTATATCGGTATTGAAAGCGGTTTGGATGATGTGCTTCGTTTTATGCATAAGGATCACAATCTGGCACAGGCATATGAAGCAGTCGGACGTCTCCACAGGGCAGGTCTGATTTATGATGCGCATATTATGACTGGGGTTGCGGGGAAGGACCGCGGTGTGGAAAATGCTCAGGCTATGGCAGATTTCCTCGCACGCACCAGGCCGAGACATGTGGTGAATTTTTCGATGTTCCTGAGCCAGGAGGTTCCGCTGTATCAGGATATTGTTAAGGGGAATTTTAAACCGGCGGATGAACTTGAGAATCTGCGGGAGGAGCATGAACTTCTGACTATTCTGAGCAGGGATTTTTTGGAGCATGAGGGAAAAATGCAATCCTGTTCTTCAGAAGCGCATGAAATGATATATGACGGTTTTCATGATTATATTGAATTCCGTGTTCGGGGAACACTCCCCAAAGATCATGAGAAAATGCTTCGAAAGCTGGAAAAGGCAATTGAAACATATGAAAATACGGACCGTCCACCTCTTTATGCTATCGTAAGAGGGGAATGTCCGCATTTGGAAAAATGTGAAGATCATAGTCCGGTATGGAGCACTTTTTGAGAAGTGCAGCCTCCGATGTATTTGTGTTCACGTTTATTTTTCAGTTGTTTCCCTTCTGCAGAGAATGGGAGTGACGACTTTATGAATCGGTTCCTTAAGTGGAACCGGTTTTCTTTTTTTGCGTTCATTCATCTGTTCTACCAGAAGGCTTACAGCTTCAGAGGCGATTTTATCAATCTGCTGGCCAATGGTGCTGATAGGGATAACTGCTTCCCTGGAAATAGGAGAATCATCAAAACCGACGATCAGATAATCATCAGGCAATTTTCCGTGTTTTCTCATAAGAAGATTCAAAAATACATTGGCATGCGTATCATTGGAAATAAAAAGTCCTTTTTTCTGACCCGGATAAATTTCATCTAATTCGGTTATAATGTCCAGGGCATTTTCCTGCATTTCTTCATAGCTTTTTCCTAGTTCTCTGTATATAATTCGATGATTCAGATGTTTTTCTTCACAGATTTCGAGAAAACCTGTAATACGTCCGTATGCCGGGACATCTGTTGAGGTCGGAGAATTGATGTGAATCAGAATATCACAGTTATGTTTGGCAAGCAGACTTGCAGCCTGGACTCCACCCATATGGTTGTCTGTGTTGACGCTGCATACGTAACGATCTTCCCTTTCGATTGTTACAATGGGAATATTCAGGTCTGCCAGTTCTTTGGATGGAATGGTATGGCTTAGGATAATCAGTCCTTCTATCTTATAGGCGAGAAGTTCTTCAATATACTGCCGCTCTGTTTCTTCGTGTTCGTTTCCTATAAAAACAAGAAATTTGTATCCAAATTTTTCGTAGGTCAGAAGAATCTGGTTCAACATCTCAGAATAGTAGTGATTGTGCAGGTGGGGGATAATAATGCCGATGAATTCTGTTTTTCCGTTTGCCAGAATACGTGCCACTTTATTTTCTTTGTAACCCAGTTCTACCAGAGCTTTTGCGATAATTTCCTGATTTTCCAGAGTGAGAGAATCGGGGTTATTAAAATACCGCGAAATCGTAGTTTTGGAGAAGTTGGTATATTTTGCAATGTCGTTGAAGGTTACGTTTTTTTTCTGTTTCATAAATAGATACATCCCTTTAAAAAAATTACTGTGTATGGTGTTTTTATACGTGTTTATTATAGCAAAAAATTAAAAGCAGAACAATGAGTAATCGGTTAAGTAACCGGTTTTGTAACATGTGCATAATTATTGAAAAAGCAAATCGTATACTATTCACAAACTTCAGATTTGAAGTTGACGTTCTGAAATCTGCGTGTTATTATAAAACCATAAAGTAACCGGTTACTTAACCGGTTACGAAAATAGTAGATATAGTAAGGAAAGGAACAGGAGGAAAGATTCATGAAAAAGAAATCAGTGACAAGTCTTCTTGCCGCAGCACTTTCAGTGACAGTGGCAGTAACAGCATTGACAGGCTGCAGATTTGGATTTGCCAGTGATCCGGATGATCCCAGTGAGGAAGTGAAGGAGGGGCCGATAGATACATCTATTGACACTTTTGAGTATGATTCTTCTTTGGAGGGGACGGAGATTACACTTCTTAACACGAAGGCAGAAATTCAGACAGCGCTGGAAAAGATGGGAAAACAGTTTGAGGAAAAATCAGGAGTCCATGTAGAGGTTATGCCGGTTACAGATGGAGATTCTCCTTATACGAAGATGATCAGTCTGTATAACGCAGGGGATCCGCCGACGCTGGCTATTCTGGATACTACGGACGTAAAGGCACTGGCAGAAGAAAAGGCAGTTGATTTGTCCGGGGAGAAATGGACAGCAGAGGCAGAGGAATATCTGACGAGAATTAATGGTAAAGTGTACAGTTTTCCACTTTGTATTGAAGGCCGGGGCATGATCTACAATAAGAAGGTAATTGAGGAAGCACTTGGTGAGGAATTTGATCCGGAAACGATAACTACACTGAGCGAATTTGAAGCACTTCTTAAAAAACTGTCAGAGTCGGGAATAGAAAAACCGGTTTCGGTGGCAAAAGAGGACTGGTCACTGGGGGCACATCATTTACAGTATATCTATGAGACGTATGACGGAACTTCTGACGGAGCGGCAGAAGTGATTGAAAAAATAGAAGGCGGCAAATTGGAAATTGAGTCATACGACAGAATGAGCCAGCTTCTGGATATGTTTGATGTACTGAAAAAGTATAATGTGGCAAAGGCGGATCCGCTGGGAGCAGACTATGATGAGATGGCAATTGACCTTGCAGATGGCAAAACAGCCTTTTGGTTCAACGGAAACTGGGCATGGCCGAATCTTTCGGAAGCGGGTGCAGAGAATGAGGACGAATATGGGTTTCTGCCGTATTTTATGAATGATGACGAAGAGGATTTTGTGAATTGGCAGATACAGGCATCACCTTCCAAGCAGGTTATGATGGATGATCAGGTGGCAACTGATAACGAACAGGCTGCGGCAAAGGAATTCCTGAATTGGATTGTATACAGCGAAGTCGGACAGCAGATGCTGGTAAAGACATGTAATGTGATTCCTCCATTTACAAATAATCCGTATGAGCCGTCCGATCCGCTTAGCAGAGATATTTATGAGAAGGTGCATGAAGGAAAGGTGTTTAATGCAGCAGCAATCGTGCCGAATGACCACTGGTCTGTTCTTGGTGCCGCTATGCAGAAATATCTTGCTGACAGAAGTGACAGAGAGGAACTGATGGAATCTGTTCAGGAATACTGGGATGAGCAGGAATAGAGAAAGAGGGACAAAATTATGAAATCAAAAAACAGTGGAAAAGATTTTTGCGGGTTTGCATTGCCGGGAATGTTCTGTTTCTTTGCAGTTGTAGTAATACCGTTTATCTATGGTATTTATCTGACACTGACCGATTGGAATGGTGTGACAAAGGATAAGAATTTTATCGGACTTAAGAATTTTGCAGGTGTTATGCATGATAAACAGTTCTGGGTATCCCTTGGATTAACATTTAAGTATGTAATCGTAGTCGTGATTCTGGTAAATGTGATTGCATTTGCAATTGCATATCTGTTGACCAGAGGAATCAAGGGACAGAATTTCTTCAGAGCAGGATTCTTCACACCGAACCTTATCGGAGGTATCGTACTTGGATATATCTGGCAGTTCGTATTCTCCAGAGTATTCGTAAATATCGGAGAGTCTACCGGATGGAGTCTTTTTGAGGCTTCCTGGTTATCAGGACCGGAGAAAGCATTTGCGGCTATGGTACTGGTATCTGTGTGGCAGTTATCCGGGTATATGATCCTTATCTATGTGGCCGGATTTATGGGATTGAGTGAAGATGTTATGGAAGCTGCAAGTATTGATGGGGCATCCGGATGGGTAAAACTGAAAAATATCGTAATGCCGCTGATGATGTCATCTGTGACCATCTGTCTTTTCCTTACATTGTCTCGTGCATTTATGGTATACGATGTAAACCTTTCCCTGACGGCAGGAGGTCCTTACGGATCCACGGAAATGGCAGCAATGCATGTGTATGAGAAGGCATTTACATCCAGACAATTTGGTGTGGGTCAGGCGGAAGCACTTATCTTATTTATCGTTGTTGCATGTATTAGTGGTCTTCAGGTATATCTGACAAAGAAACAGGAGGTGGAAGCATAATGAAACAGACGACAATTGGCGGAAATAAAAGAAAAGCAGCAAATATGCTTGCAATGGCGGGACTGGTGATCGTATTTATCGCATACATGTTTCCGTTTCTGATGGTAGTCATCAACTCTTTGAAACAGAAAAGAGATATCATTAAAAGCCCGTTTTCATGGTTATTTACGATCAAGGGCCTGTCTTTTGACAACTTTGTAAAAGCATTTACTCAGATGGATTTTCTGAATGCATTTAAGAATTCTCTGATTGTAACCGTTTCTGCAACTGTGCTGGTAACATTACTTGCAGCAATGCTTGCTTACTACATTGTAAGACATAATAATAAAATATCTAAAATTACATTTGCACTGATGGTAGCATCCATGATTATCCCGTTCCAGGCAATCATGATCCCTCTGGTAAGTATTTACGGAGGTATGCTGAATGTGCTGAATCACAGACTGACACTGATTTTTATGCATACTGGCTTTTCCATGGCTATGTCTGTGTTCATGTTCCACGGATTTATAAAAGGAAATGTTCCAATCGCGCTGGAAGAGGCGGCATATATTGATGGATGTACACATTCACAGACATTTTTCAGAATTGTGCTGCCATTGTTAAAACCGATTATTTCAACGATGGTAATTCTGAATTCACTGGCATTCTGGAATGACTTCCTGTTGCCGTCACTGGTACTGACAGATAAGAAGCTTCTGACATTGCCGCTTTCTACTTATAGTTTTTACGGTACATATTCTGCAGATTATGGTACGATCATGGCCGGACTTTTACTGTGCGTAATACCAATACTGATTCTGTATGTTGTGCTTCAGAAACAGATTATCGGCGGTGTTGTTGCAGGTGCGGTAAAATAAAGATCATAAGGAGGGGATTCCAACCCTCCTTTGGCTGATTTGAGAAAAGGATGCAGTAGATATGAAAGATATGATACATTTAAAAGCACCGGGAAATTGGATAAATGACCCGAATGGATTTATTTATTATAACGGAAATTATCATCTGTTTTATCAGCATTTCCCGTATGCTCCAAGATGGGGAACCATGCATTGGGGTCATGCGGTGAGCAAAGATCTGGTTAACTGGGAGCATAAAGGAATTGCACTTTTTCCGACAAAATATGAAGATCAGAACGGATGTTTTTCGGGTAGTGCGCTGGAGCATGATGGACACATGTATATTTATTTTACAGGAGTTCATTATAATAAACCGGATCCGGATGATATACATCTGTGTCTGGATGATAAGTTTGAGTCTTCCCAGTTGATGATGGTATCGGATGATGGTTTTCAGTTTGACAATTTTAACGGGAAAAAGCTAATTATTCCCCCGATTACAGATAAAAAAATCGGAGACAGGGCACACACCAGAGATCCGAAAGTATGGCGTGGGAAAGATGCCTGGTATATGGTGCTGGGCAGTAAGTCTGAAACCGGGAATGGAAAACTGCTCTTCTTCAAAAGTGAAGATCTCTCCGAATGGACAATGGTGAACAGTGTCGAAAAAGAAGGATTGGGAAATATGTGGGAATGCCCGGACTATTTTGAGACAGAAGGTGGTAAAGTACTTTTGTTCTCACCGATGGGATTTATCAATGACGGAAAACGCTATGCAGAACAATCCATTTGTATGAATGTAGCGTTTGATGAGGAAACCTGTACGATGAACCTGTCGGGAGAATATCAGTTTCTGGATTATGGGCAGGATCTGTACGCGCCTCAGAGTACGCTGGATGAGGAAGGAAGACGAACGGTTATTGCCTGGATGCGTATGCCGGAAGCGGTAGACGGAAAATGGAATGGCATGTTCTGCATTCCAAGAGTTGTAGAAGTGGAGGACGGACACATTTACTTCCGTCCCCATCCGAATGTGGGAAGACAGTTCTGTCGTCGTATAGAATCTCCTCAGGAAGCAGGAAAAGCGGGATATAGAGTGAGTTTTGATCTGAAAGATGGAGAAACTGTAAACATCGGAGGTTATAAAATCTTCAGAAAAGGGGATCGGATCTGCACGGACAGAAGCGAAGTATTCTGTGACTGTGGCAATTACAGGATGCAGTTTTTCACTCCGGAAGTAAAAGAGGGATATAGCCTGGATGTTTATGTGGACGATAATCTGATTGAAGTATTTGTAAATAATGGAGAGTATGTTATCAGCAATATTGTCTATGGATTGAAAAAAGAAATTTTTGCAGAATGTATGGTGGAAATATTTACAATAGAATAACCGGCAAATCGCGGTTGTTTATGAGGAGGCAGCATGAAGATATTTGATGTAGTGGCGTTAGGTGAACTGTTGATTGATTTTACAGAAAATGGAGAAAGCATACAGGGAAATCCTCTACTGGAAGCAAATCCTGGAGGAGCACCCTGCAATGTACTGGCAATGCTGAATAATCTGGGCAGGAAAACGGCATTTATCGGAAAGGTGGGAAAGGATTCCTTCGGGCAGATGCTCACGAAAACGGTCAGGGAAAGTGGAACAGATGTGACTAATCTGGTAGTGGATGAAAAGGTACATACAACACTTGCATTTGTGCATACATTGCCCGATGGAGATCGTGATTTCAGTTTTTACCGAAATCCGGGAGCGGACATGATGCTTAGAAAAGAAGAGGTCAGAGAAGAAGTCATTAGAGAAGGGAAGATATTTCATTTTGGAACACTTTCTTCTACTCATGAGGGAGTGCGTGAGGCAACCAGGTATGCGATAGATGTGGCAAAGGAACAGGGACTTCTCATTTCCTTTGATCCCAATTTGCGGGAGCCATTGTGGGAAACTCTGGAGGATGCGAGAAGGGAAATAGAATATGGACTTTCCAAATGCGATATTCTGAAAATATCAGATAACGAACTGGAATTTATGACGGGAACACGGGATTATTCTGAGGGCGTGCAAATTCTTCGGGAGCGCTATAAAATTTCCCTGATACTGGTTACGTTGGGGAAAGAAGGAAGCAGGGCATATTATAAAGATAAAATGGCAGCGGCTCCTTCATTTCCACAGAAAAACACGATTGAGACAACGGGAGCCGGAGATACATTTGAAGGGTGTGCTTTGAACTATATTCTGGAACATGGGCTGGAGGATCTGACGGAAGAGAATTTGAAAGAAATGCTTATTTTTGCAAATGCAGGAGCATCGATTATTACAACCAGGAAGGGCGCGTTAAAGGTAATGCCCACAGTTGAGGAAATCAGAGCATTAATAGAGGAGAGAAAGTAAAGATTAATAAAACAGCAGGAGGATAAATATACCAATGTCAGGAACAGAAGAAATTTTTCAACAAAGATTAGAAAGGCACCATGATGAATTAAGATGGCTGTATATGGAATTATATCAAAATGGGGATATGTTTGCGGAGTTATGTGACCAGATGTATGAGTATTACCGGAAACGCAGACAGCAGCTTAAGAAAAGAGACAGAGTCCGTGAAAATCATCCTGACTGGTTCCGCAAGAATGATATGCTGGGAATGATGCTGTATATTGATAATTTTGCGGGGAATCTGAAAGGAGTTCAGAAAAAACTGTCCTATCTTGAAAAATGTAATGTAAATTGTATTCATTTGATGCCGTTTCTGGATTCTCCAAAGGGGCGTTCTGACGGAGGCTACGCTGTGGCAGATTTTCGTAAAGTCCGGCCGGATCTGGGCACTATGGATGAACTGGCAGAACTGGCAGATGACTGTCATGAACGAGGAATGAATCTGTGCATGGATTTTGTTATGAACCATACCTCGGAGGATCATGAGTGGGCAGTCCGCGCCAGACGGGGCGAGGGAGAATACATGAGCAGGTATTTTTTCTACGATAATTACGAAATCCCCAGACGATATGAGGAAACCGTGCCTCAGGTATTTCCCACCACGGCACCGGGCAATTTTACGTATCTGCAGGATGCGGGGCATTATGTTATGACTACATTTTATCCCTATCAGTGGGATCTGAACTACAGCAATCCGCGCGTTTTTAATGAGATGATGTATAATTTCCTCTATTTTGCAAACCAGGGCATGGATGTTATCCGAATCGATGCAGTTCCTTATATCTGGAAGGAAATGGGAACATGCTGCAGGAATCTCCCACAGGTTCACAACATTGTACGTATGATGCGCATGATAGGAGAGATTGTCTGTCCGGGTGTCGTCCTTTTAGGAGAAGTGGTTATGGAGCCGGAAAAGGTTGCCCCGTACTTCGGAACGGTGGAGAAGCCGGAATGTCATATGCTTTATAATGTGACAACAATGGCTACTACCTGGAACTGTGTGGCGATGGAAGATATCAGACTTTTGAAAAAACAGATGGACATTGTGAACAGCCTGCCCCGGGAGTATACTTTCTTAAATTATCTGCGCTGTCATGATGACATAGGATGGGGACTGGATTATCCGGCCCTCAGGCAGTGGGGAATGCAGGAGGTACCTCATAAGAGATTCCTGAACGATTATTTCACAGGCAGGATTGCAGGCAGTGTGAGCCGGGGAGAGCTGTATAATGATGATCCTGTAACTCAGGATGCAAGATTCTGCGGAACAACAGCATCCATGTGTGGTGTGGAAAGCGCCGGATTTGAGGGCGATTCGAAAAAGATGGAGAATGCGATCCGTGCGGATATCATGCTTCATGCATGTATGCTGGCACAGTCAGGTATTCCGATGTTGTACAGTGGAGATGAAATCGGTCAGGTCAACGATTACTCATACAAAGATGATCCCGATAAATGCGTCGATTCCCGTTATATTCACCGCGGAAAATTCCACTGGGAGCTGGCAGAAAAGTGTGAAGAGGAAGGCAGTGTGCAGGAGAGTATTTTCGGAGCGCTTGATAAACTTGAGAAAATACGCCGGAGGGAATCTGTCTTCGATGCATCGGCTAACGTATATACTTATGATGTTCACGATGATGCTGTCCTTTGTATTATGAGAGAAAAGGATGGTGAAAGATTCTTTGGAATCTTTAATTTCAGCGCCGGGGAGAGAACGGCGTGGATGAAAGAAGAAGGCGCTTATGTGGACCTTATGACAGGGAAGGAAATCAAGGTTGAGAATCCTGTGGTGCCGGGACATGGCTTTTACTGGATAAAAAGTAAATAACAATAAAAAGGACTATCAGTATTATGATAGTCCTTTTTTAGTCGGGGTAACAGGATTCGAACCTGCGACCTCACGGCCCCCAGCCGTGCGCTCTAACCAAACTGAGCCATACCCCGATGGGTCTATTATATACGAAATGTGTCGAAGAATGCAATAGAAAAATAAAATATATGAAATCTACACATTATTTATCCTATTATATTCCATCTTGTGTTAAAATAAACCTAAATCTATGCTTATAAGAAAAATATGTATGAATTCTTATGTGGAAGGAGTATGGTATATGAAAGCAATTGTAGTAGGACCAAGAGGAAAGATGGGAAAGCTGATTACTCAGATTGCAGCATCCAGAGATGATATGGAACTGGTGGCAGGCGTGGCGCCAAAAGGCAGAGATTACATAGGAAAAGATCTGGGACAGGCAGCGCTTGTAGGATACGACCTTGGGGTTCCGGTGGTAGATGATCTGGAATCTGTGATCGATCAGTGCGATGTAATCATTGACTTTTCTACCAGAGAGATGGCTATGGAGGTTCTGAAGATGGCTATCGCCCATAAGAAGGCGCTGGTATGTGGAACGACAGGATTTTCACCGGAGGAATTTCAGAAATTCAGAGATGCGGCGAATGAGATACCAATGCTGTACGCTGCCAATACTTCCAAACTGGTGAATATTATGAATAAGCTTCTGGAGATTGTGACAAAGGCTGTGGGTGATGAGGCGGATATTGAGATTCTGGAGATGCATGACCAGTGGAAGAAGGATGCGCCAAGCGGTACATCCAGAGAAATGGGAGAGATTATGGCTCATGCCATGGGAAAAGAACTTTCTGACATTGCAGTTTACGGAAGAGAGGGAGAGTGTCCGAGACAGAAAGGAACGATTGGTTATCATTCCCTGAGAGCGGGTAATATTCCAAGCAGTCACAGTGTGTATTTTGGATTTATGGGTGAACGTCTGGAGATTACCCATCATTCTTATAACTGGGAATGTTTTGCAAGAGGAGCATGTGACTGTGCGGCCTATCTGGAGGGAAAAGGACCGGGATTTTATACCATCCAGGATGTATTGAATTTATAGTTCTTATATGATGACGAGATAAATTAATAAGGAAAGGAAAACAATTATGAAAAAAAGAGTGGTAGTAGCATTGGGACATCGGGCATTAGGCACAACACTGCCGGAACAGAAGGAGGCGGTTAAGCGGTCTGCCAAATCTATCGCAGATCTGATTGAGGAAGGATATCAGGTGGTTATTACTCACAGTAATGCACCACAGGTGGGTATGATCCATACTGCAATGAATGAGTTTGGTAAGGTTCATCAGGATTATACGGCAGCACCTATGTCGGTATGTTCTGCGATGAGCCAGGGATATATTGGATATGACCTGCAGAATGCAATCAGAGAAGAACTTCTGGATCGTGGTATTTTCCGTACAGTAAGTACAATTCTTACTCAGGTGACGGTGGATCCTTATGATGAAGCCTTTTATACACCGACTAAAGTCCTGGGACGATATATGTCTGCCGAGGAGGCTAATCAGGAGCGTAAGAAAGGAAATTATGTGGTTGAGGAGCCTGGTAAGGGCTTCCGTCGTGTCGTGTCTGCACCGAATCCGGTGAATATTGTAGAAATAGAAGCAATCCGTGCACTGGTTGAGGCTGATCAGATAGTAATTGCCTGTGGCGGAGGTGGTATTCCGGTTCTTGTCCAGGATAATCATCTGAAGGGAGCCAGTGCTGTTATAGAAAAGGATCTGGCAGCCGGAAAGCTTGCAGAGGAGATTAATGCAGATGAACTGATTATTCTGACCAGTGTGGAGAAGGTATGCATTAATCTTGGAAAGCCGGATGAAGCTAAACTTGGAGAGATTACGGTGGAGCAGGCAAAACAGTATATGGAGGAAGGCCATTTTGGCATATATAATATGCTTCCCAAATTCCGTGCGTCCGTGGAATTTATAGAGAAACGGGAGGGAAGGAGTGCACTGATCACTTCCTTTGATAAGCTGAAAGAGGGTATCAAAGGGAAGACCGGAACGGTAATCCGTTAGGGAAAGTATATTTTTGCAAAGTCGGGGAATACTGGAACATGTGCATGTTGTGCATATCATGAGAAGGAGGAACCGATTTTATGAAAGCAAGAGTGAACGATGGATGTATCTCATGCGGAGCCTGTGTGGAAATGTGTCCGGAGGTATTCCGTTTTAATGACGACGGGGTTGCAGAGGCATATGCCGGTGTGTCTGCAGAGGATGAAGAATCTGCAGTGGAAGCGAGAGATAACTGTCCGGTGTCAGTGATTGATATTGAAGAATAGACAGAACAAAGGTGACGGGTCTGGCATATAATGCAGTAAGAGGTGGTAGTATGAAACTGAGTGAGTTTCAGGATAAAGAAGTAATTAACACCTGTGACTGCAAAAAGCTGGGTTCCGTCACCGATTTGATTTTTGATGAATGCAAGGGATGTATTGAGGCAATTATCATTCCCAAATCAGGAAAATGGTGCTGTCTGTTTGGTGAGGGCGGGGAATATATTATTCCCTTTTCCTGTATTAGAAAAATAGGTCCGGATATTATTCTTGTTGAAATTCATGAAGAGGATGGAAAGTAAACGTAAAAGTGACGCATATGGGTACAAATGCTTTGACAACAGGCTTTTTGAACGATATACTATATATAAATATAGAAGTCCATTTGATTGTGGATTAAGATACAGGGCCGCTCTCGGAGCGGACAGAGGAAAGGATGGAGACTAAGATGAAATGCCCATATTGCAGCCACCCGGATACCAGAGTAATCGATTCCAGACCCGCAGAGGATGGTAATTCCATTCGAAGAAGACGTTCCTGTGATGTCTGTGGAAAGCGGTTCACGACCTACGAGAAGGTTGAGACAATTCCTCTTACAATTATTAAGAAGGACAATACGAGAGAACAGTATAACAGAGATAAGATTGAGAATGGTGTGATCCGTGCATGTTATAAACGTCCGGTTCCAACAGGCGAGATTCAGAAGGCTGTGGAGCGTATTGAGACAAAGATTTTCAGGCTGGAGGAGAAGGAAATTCCCAGCAGTACCATTGGGGAAATAGTGATGGACGAATTGAAGAATCTGGATGAAGTTGCCTATGTAAGGTTCGCCTCTGTGTATCGGGAATTCAAAGATGTCAGTACATTTATGGCAGAGATTAAGAAGATGATGGACAGATAGATTTCAGACTGAAAGCGCAACAAAAGTGTAAATGTGAAAATGCTGTGAATGTGCAGAAGTTAATTGCGAAGAAAACTGGAAAGTGCTAATATAAGGGAAGAAGCAGGTATGCTTCTTCTTTTTCAGTTATAGATTTTGAAATAGTTTTATGGCTTTTTAATGGTTGGTTGTAGATAGGGTGAATATAAATGAGGAATTATAAATTAACGATTGCTTATGACGGCAGCCGCTATCAGGGATGGCAGCGGCAGGCAACTACTGACAATACGATTCAGCATATTCTGGAATGGAGTATTGGCCGGCTGGTAGGATATCGGGTTCAGGTGGATGGCTCGGGAAGAACGGACAGTGGTGTTCATGCCAGAGGACAGGTGGCAAATGTGAAGCTTTCCAAGCTTTATGATGTAGATGATCTGAAAGATGCTTTGAACCGGTGTCTGCCGGAGGATATCCGTATCCTGCAGGTGGAGCTGGTGAGGAGTAATTTCCATGCACGTAAGAGTGCAAAGGGCAAGAAGTATGAATATTATATTGACTGCAGGGAAAAACCGGACGTATTTTCCAGGAGATATTGCTATCATTATCCGGCGGAGCTGGATATTGAAGCTATGAGGGATGCGGTAAAATATCTGATTGGAGTAAAAGATTTTTCTGCATTTACTGATAATAAAGAAACGAATGACACGGTACGTAGAATTTATAATATTAAGATTGTAAAATCCGGAGATAAAATTCGTATTACTTATTATGGTTCCGGATTTTTGTACCACATGGTGCGGATTATGACCGGAACACTGATTGAGATAGGAGCCGGGAAGCGGGATGCGTCCAAGCTTCCGGTGGTGATTGCTTCTGAGGACAGAAGTCTGGCAGGATTTCTGGCGCCTGCACGGGGGTTGTTCCTTAGGAAAGTTTATTATTAGAGGAAGATTACAGAATTATTTGGAGGATGAGTGATGAAGTTTATTTCATGGAATGTAAATGGAATCCGTGCCTGTGTGCAGAAGGGATTTATGGATTTCTTTAATGAGGCGGATGCGGATATCTTCTGTTTGCAGGAGACGAAGATGCAGGAGGGACAGCTTACACTGGATACTCCGGGGTATCATCAGTATTGGAATTATGCAGTGAGGAAGGGGTATTCCGGAACAGCAATATTTTCAAAAGAGGAGCCTGTTAAGGTGACATATGGTATGGGTATAGAAGAACATGATCAGGAAGGACGGGTGATTACCCTGGAATTTCCGGAGTATTATTTTATTACGGTGTATACTCCGAATTCTCAGAACGAGCTGGCAAGGCTGCCGTATCGCATGCGGTGGGAACAGGATTTTCTGTCTTATCTGAAGAAACTGGAAGAGACAAAACCGGTGATATTCTGTGGAGACCTGAACGTGGCTCATAAAGAGATTGATCTGAAGAATCCAAAGACGAATCGGAAAAATGCAGGATTTACAGATGAAGAAAGAGAAAAATTCAGTACACTTCTGGATGCAGGGTTTGTGGATACATTTCGTTATTTTTATCCGGATCAGGAGGGGATTTATTCCTGGTGGTCATACCGTTTCAGTGCACGGGCAAAGAATGCGGGGTGGCGTATTGACTATTTCTGTGTGTCTGAATGCCTGAAAGATAGATTGAAAGATGCGAAAATTCTGACGGATGTGATGGGGTCTGACCATTGTCCGGTTGTATTAGAGATGGAGTAAATATGGTATGAGGATTGAGAGGGAACAGGCGATAGCGCTTGCCATTGATTATCAGGAACGGCTGGTGCCGGTGATGGACAGGAAGACGGAGCTGATAGAAAATTCCGGTATTTTGCTTGCAGGACTCCGGGAATTGGGAGTTCCGATAGTAGTAACTCAGCAATATACGAAAGGGCTGGGAAAGACGGTCCAGGAGATTGTGGAAGCTATTGGAAGCCCGGAGTATGTGGAGAAAATCCGGTTCAGTGCGTGTGATGTAGTAGAGGAAAAGATTCACGCGAAGAAGTATGTGATCGTCTGTGGCGTGGAGGCGCATATCTGTGTGCTTCAGACGGTGATTGATCTGAAGTCTGCAGGATATATTCCGGTGCTGGTGACAGACTGTATTTCCAGCAGAAAGGCATTTGACCGGGAGATGGCAGTGCAGCGTGCAATACAGGAAGGAGCAGTAGTGACTACCTGTGAGGCTTTATTATTTGAGCTTCTGGGAGAAGCGGGAACGGCAGAAAGTAAGAAGATTCAAAGGCTGGTGAAATAAGGGATTGGAGGCTGCCCGAATTGAAAGAACAAAAAATGGATAGAGGTATTCTTTTCAGGACAGTAACTGTGTTCATAGTCTGCCTGTTGCTTTCTTCAGGATTTGCATATTATATTGTGCAGTTTAATGTGCAGGAGAAAAAGGCACAGGCTCAATATACGGCTGAGTCTTCCATAAGAAGGGTGGAAGCACAGATTAATAACTATCTGGTAGTATCTGACATATTGAAGAGCTTTGTGGAAAACGGATATGAGATGAGTAGCAGAGATTTCGGAATTATGTCTGAACGTATGATGGATAATGAAGGGGTAATAGAGGCAATTGAGTATGCCCGGGATGGGATTATATCAGATGCATATCCAATAGAAGGGAATAAAGAAGCCATTGGCCTGAATCTGATGGAAAACCCTGCAAGAGAAAAAGAAGCTACTCTTGCTGCGACAAGCGGACAATATACGATTGCCGGACCTTTTGAACTGGCGCAGGGAGGAATGGGTGCGCTTTTACTCGATCCAATCTATGTGAAAGATGAGAGTGGAACGGAACAATTCTGGGGATTTTCTGTTCTGGTTCTGAATTGGGATGCCTTCCTTGAAGAAGTTCATCTGGAAAAAATGGAAAGTTCCGGTTACCATTATCAGATTTGGCATGTCAGTCCTTCTACAGAAGAGAAAGTGATCATAGCCCAGTGCGAAGAACAGGAAATGAATCAGGCTCTTCAGGTAGTGTGTGAAGTACCTAATGATACCTGGTATTTTGAAATTATGCCGGAGGAAGGCTGGATTACTTCCAGGCAAATGGTAATGAGTGTTGTGGGGATTATTTTGATCTCCCTGTTAATAGCTATGGGTTATTGGCAGTATGCTTTCAGGCAATATCAGGAAAAGATACATAAAGAAGAACTTGAAAAAGCGGCAGCCGAGGCAAAGTCTGCTAACGAGGCAAAAACAAGATTTCTGTTTAATATGAGTCATGATATCCGTACTCCAATGAATGCAATTCTTGGTTTTACAAAAATTGCTGAGGAGAATCTGTCAAATCGGGAAAAAGTGAAGGATAGTCTTGAAAAAGTTAAGATTGCGGGAAAGGAACTGTTAGATCTGATCAATGAGGTCCTAAACATTTCAAGAATAGAAAGCGGCGCTATGAAACCGATGATGATCAGCGCAGATTTGTACGAGCTTAGTCAGGTGATGGGGCTTCTTTTTGAACAGTCTATGGCTGCAAAGGGGATTCATTTCGAAATTTTAACAGATATACAGGAATCTCATGTGATTTGCGATATGCAGCATATGAGAGAGATATGTGTAAACCTATTATCGAATGCTCAGAAATTTACTCCGGAAGGAGGAAGAGTGTCTTTTGAAATCAGACAAAAGGAATCTGTCGAAGAGCGGTTTGGTGAATATGAAATATTCATAAAGGATAATGGCATTGGCATGAGCGAGGAATTTAAGAATATTCAGTTTGAATTGTTCGAGAGGGAGGAAGACAATAAAGTATCCGGAATCGAAGGAACGGGTCTTGGTCTTCCTATCGTCAAGAGACTTATAGATATGCTTGGAGGTGAGATTGCCTGTGACAGTGAGAAAGGCAAGGGAACTGCGTATACGCTCACATTTAAATTGGAGATAGATGAACAAAAGATGACCTCAGAACAGGAAATTCCTGTTGAACAGAATATGCATGTGGATGATTTTTCCGGTAAGCATATTCTTCTGGTTGAGGATAATGAACTGAACCGGGAAATTGCATTATACATTTTTGAAGACATGGGATTCAGAGTAGATATTGCAGAGGATGGAGTTCAGGCTGTGGAAAAAGTGAAAGCATCAGTTGAAGACAGATACGATTTAATTTTTATGGATGTACAGATGCCGAATATGAATGGATATGAGGCAACGATGGCAATACGGGCTTTGGATAATCAAATTCTTGCCGAGACACCGATTGTTGCCATGACTGCAAATGCATTTGCAGAAGATAAAAAGAACGCAGCGGCGGCAGGTATGAACGGACATATTGCCAAGCCGGTTGAAATTCCAAAACTGATGGAGATGTTGAAGGATATATTTCAATAATGAATCATGAAGGGGAGGATGTGACTCATGTGAGCCGTGTCCTCCCCTGTTTTGACTAACCATTTATTGGAAGTACCTCTGTTACAGGTATCCTCCGTCTATTCCAATCACCTGTCCGGTCATATATGCCGGACCGTGTGCCATATCCCAAACAAGTGCCGCTACTTCTTCCGGAGTACCGAAGCGTCCGGCGGGAATTTCGTATTCCAGGGTCTTCCGTTCCTCTTCGGTTAACTGGCTGTTCATGGATGTGTCGATGGCGCCGCAGGCGATGGCGTTGACCTGAATGTTGCTGGGGGCAAGTTCTTTGGCAAGAGCCCGGGTCAGGCCGTGAATCCCTGATTTCGAAGCGGAGTAGGCGGCTTCGCAGGAAGCACCTGTTGTTCCCCACATGGAGGAAATGTTGATGATCCGACCGGATTTTTCGTGTACCATGGGCGGGATTGCCTCGCGGCAGCAGTAAAATACGGATGATAAATTGGTGTTGATAATGCGATCCCATTCTTCATCGCTCATATCGGATAAGAGACCGATGTGGGCGATTCCTGCGTTATTGACCAGTACATCCAGTTGAGGAGTGATTGTATAAATCTGTCGGAACAGGGAGCGCACTTCATCGGGCTTTCCGATATCAGCGGGAATGGGTGTGCAAAAACCTCCTGTTTTCTGGATTTCCCGGGCTGTCTCCATCAGGGCATCCATAGAACGGGAGCAGTTTATAAATACGTGGTATCCCTGTGATGCAAAGAGGAGAGCAATGCTGCGCCCGATTCCCCGGGATGCACCGGTTACAAGTATATATTTTTTTTTCATAAAGAATTCCTCCATAAAACTGAAAGAGATTATTAAAATTGAATGTAAAAATTTTATAAACTTTCAGATTTGTTCAGATTATTATACACTGGAATCATTGATATTTAAATACCCAAGTGGTATGATTTAGTTGGATTAATCGTATCGGAAAAGAGGAAAATACATGTTTTCAAAATATAGTGTAAAAAAACCTTACACCGTAGTGGTGGGAGTGGTTTTGATTATTATTCTGGGGATTGTGACATTTACGAATATGACGGTGGATCTTCTTCCTAATATGAACTTGCCTTATGCCATGGTTATGACCAGTTATCCGGGAGCAAGTCCGGAGGAGGTAGAGATGACTGTTACAAAACCGGTAGAGCAGGTAATGGCGACAGTGAGTAATATCAAGACGATACAATCTTCATCCAGTGAGAATTTTTCCACTGTGATTCTGGAATTTGACCAGACTTCCAATATGGATTCTGTGACGATAGAGATGCGGGAGAATCTGGATCAGATCAAAGGCTACTGGCCGGAAGGCGTGGCAAATCCAATTATTATGAAATTAAATCCAAGTATGATGCCGGTTCTGATTGCTGCAGTCAGTGCCGAGGGGGAAGATGCGGTCAAAACCAGTCAGGTTATTGAAGAACAGATTCTGCCCGAGATAGAAAGTGTGGAAGGTGTCGCATCTGTCAGTTCGGTTGGAAGTATAGAAGAAACGGTAGAAGTAACTATAAATGAGAAAAAAATCGAGAATCTCAATGAGGAAGTAACTGCGAAGTTAAACCGACAGTTTGAGGAGGCAAGTGCAGCCCTTGCGGATGCAAAAGCGAAGGTGGAAAGTGGAAAAGCTGCTCTGGAGTCCGGCAAGAATCAGGCATCTGAGCAGATGGGACAGGCGGAAGCACAGATTTCCATGAAGGCGGAAGAGCTGAAACAGGCTCAGCTTGAGATTACGGAGAAAATGGCGGAGCTGAATATGGGAGAGGCTCAGCTGGCACAGAGCCTTGCGTTGGTACAGAGTTCTAAGGCAGCACTTAGCGCACAGCTTACCCAATTGGAGAATGCGAAGGCAGCCGAAACTGAGATTCAGGCGGCTTACGATGCACTTCTCCAGAAACAATTGGCCGGGGAAACTTTGACAGAAGAAGAGCAGGCACAGTTTGAGGAATATGCAAAACAGCTTGCGCTTATTCAGACGTATGATACGTTGAAGCCTCAGCTGGAGGAGAGCATGTCAAAAATATCTGCTCAGGAGGCAGAACTTCTGGGACAGAAGAGTCAGCTTGCAGCTGGAAGAAGTCAGCTTCAAAGTGTACAGGAGCAGGTGAATGCCGGGGCAATGACACTGGCGCAGGCCCGGGGACAACTGAGTTCTGCTCAGATTCAGGCAGCGGTAGGAATCAGCCAGGGGGCAGCTCAGCTTGCAGTGGGTGAGGCAGCGATTACGCAACAGGAATCCCAGCTGGATTCGGCAAAGGAAGAGGCATACGAAAATGCAGATATGACGGGAATTCTGAATGTGGATATGGTGAAAACCATTCTGGCAGCGGAAAATTTCAATATGCCTGCCGGATATGTAAAAGAGGATCGGGCAGACTATCTGATCCGTATTGGTGAAAAATTCAAAAATATTGACGAGATGAAGGATCTGGTTCTGGTAGAAATGGAAGGCATGGATCCGGTGAAGCTCTCTGATGTGGCAAATATAGAACTGGTGAATAATTCAGATGAGACCTATGCCAGAATTAATGGTGATCATGGGGTAATGCTGGTGATTCAGAAGCAGACAGGTTATTCTACCGGTGATGTCAGTGACCGGGTGCTGGAGAAGCTCGATACTCTGGAACAGGATGAGCAGCTGAACATTAAGACGGTTACCTTGATGGATCAGGGGGTATATATAGATCTGGTAGTGAATTCGGTTCTTAAGAACCTGTTGTACGGAGCGGTTCTGGCTATCGTAATTCTGCTGGTATTCCTGAAAAGTGTAAGACCGACAATGGTAATCGCATGCTCTATTCCAATCAGTATTCTGACGGCGTTAGTGGCGATGTATTTCTCCGGAGTTACGTTAAATATTATTTCCCTGTCCGGTCTGGCGCTGGGTGTGGGAATGTTGGTGGATAACTCCATTGTTGTGATAGAAAATATTTATCGAATGCGGGAAGAGGAAGGTGCATCGGCAAAAACGGCGGCGATTGAGGGTGCAAAGCAGGTATCCGGCGCCATTGCAGCTTCTACTCTTACGACAATCTGCGTATTTGTACCGATTGTATTTACACAGGGTATTACCAGACAGCTTTTTGTAGATATGGGACTGACAATTGCGTATTCTCTGCTCGCCAGTCTTCTGGTAGCACTTACGGTGGTGCCGATGATGTCAGCGGGAATACTGAAGAAAAACCAGGCAAAGGAATCCGGAGTATTTATCCGGGTTAAGGAAACATACGGCAGACTGCTGGAGAAAGCGCTGAGGTGGAAAATACCGGTTCTCGCGGGAGCTTTGGGGCTTCTGATTCTGAGTGGTGTGCTGGCATTGTCAAGGGGAACAGAATTCATGCCCCAGATGGAGAGTACAGAAGTCAGTATTACTCTTGAAATGGAGAAGGGAAGTACCATGGCGGAGACTGCGGCTGTTGCAGATGAATTGATGGATAGAGTAGGGAAAATATCGGATATCCAGGATATTGGTGGAATGGTTGGAAGCAGCAGTATGATGGGAAGTTCTTCTTCAGACACGGATCGGGCAGAATTTTACGCGATTACGAAGGATAAGCCAAAACTTAATAATAAGCAGCTGAAAAAAGAGATTGAGAAGGTTACAAAAGATCTGGATGGGGAAATAACAGTGAATACTTCCTCCATGGACATGAGTGTGCTGGGAAGCTCCGGAATCGTAGTTCAGATTAAAGGAAAGGATCTGGATAAACTGCAGGAGATTGCCAAAGACGTTAAAGAAATTGTAGAGAAGACAGAAGGAACACAGAATGTTCTGGATGGAACGGAGGACAATCAGGCAGAACTCAGAGTTGTCGTGGATAAGAATAAAGCGATGGCACATGGACTTACAGTGGCCCAGGTATATCAGGAAATTGCCGGTAAGCTGTCGGATGCAGTTACGGCTACAACTCTTTCTACCGATACAGCCGAATATGATGTCATGGTAAAAGATGATACGGCCGATCAGATGAGCCGTGAGGATGTGCGGAATATGACCCTTGACGTGACGAAGCAGGACGGAACCAGGGAAACTGTGAAGCTTGCAGATATTGCCTCCTTTGAGGATGCTTCAGGTCTTCCGACTATTAACAGAAAAGAGCAGAGCCGGTATATGGCTGTGACAGCGGAAATTAAAGAGGGAGATAATATCGGGCTTGTAAGTAACCGTGTGAAGAAAGCTCTGAAATCTTATGAGGCACCGGAAGGATATGAAATAGAAATGACGGGTGAAGATGAGACAATTAATGAGGCTATGATTGAGCTTCTGAAGATGCTGGGGCTTGCCGTTGTATTTATGTATCTGATCATGGTGGCACAGTTCCAGTCACTGAGGTCTCCGTTCATCGTCATGTTTACGGTACCGCTTGCATTTACCGGTGGTCTTCTGGGACTCTGGCTGACCGGTTCTGCGGTCAGTGTCATTGCAATGATCGGATTTGTAATGTTGTCCGGTATTATTGTTAATAACGGTATCGTGTTTGTAGATTATACGAATCAGCTGATTCGAAATGGAAAGTCACAGAAAGAGGCACTTGTGGAGGCTGGAAAGATCAGACTCCGACCGATTATTATGACTGCTCTAACCACGATTCTCGGATTGTCCACCATGGCAATCGGAGTGGGAATGGGTGCAGATATGGTTCAGCCAATGGCAATTGTAACGATTGGCGGACTATTATACGGAACATTGCTGACCCTGTTTGTAGTACCTTGTATTTTTGATCTGTTTCACAAACGGGAAAGGGCGAAACTCAGAGAGGAAATAGAGGAGGACTAAGTATGGTTGACCGGGCAATAGAATTTGCTTCCAAAGCACATGAAGGACAGTTCAGAAAGGGAACGAAGAGACCTTATATTGTTCATCCGATTGAAGTGGGGGACATCGTGGCCTCCATGACCAGGGATGAAGAAGTTATCAGTGCGGCAATTCTGCACGATACGATTGAGGATTGCCGGGGAATTACAAGAGAGATGCTTGCTGAGGAATTTACTCCCCGGGTTGCCTGTATGGTTGCTCAGGAAAGTGAGGATAAATCCCTGACATGGATAGAACGAAAAGGTGCCACTATCCGGCGTCTGAAGGATGCGGACCGGGAGATTCAGATGATTGGACTTGCGGACAAGCTTTCCAATATGCGGGATATTAACAGGGATTATCCGGTAGTTGGAGAAGAACTGTGGAACCGTTTCCGAATGAAGGATAAAGATACTATCGGCTGGTATTATAAAGGTGTCAGAGATGCTTTGGTGAAGGATTTTGCAGGGATTCCGGCATTTGAGGAGTACTGTAGCCTGGTGAAAAAGAATTTTGGTTAACCCGGAAAACAGGGGAGAAGAAAATATGATTGTGAGCGTGAGCAGAAGGACCGATATTCCGGCACTGTATCCGCAGTGGTTTGTGAACCGGCTGCTGGCAGGAGAAGTTCTGGTTCCCAACCCCTATAATAGAAAAAAGGTGAGCCGCATCAGTCTTTCGCGGGATGTGGTGGACTGTTTTGTGTTCTGGAGCAAAAATCCGGAGCCTATGATTCCTTATCTTCGGATGATTGATATGCTGGAGTATCCGTATTATTTTGAAATGACGATTACTGGTTATGGGAAGGAGATGGAACCGAATCTTCCATCTACGGAGGAATCGATTGCTACATTTATTTTGCTGAGTGAGCGTCTGGGAAAAGAGCGGATGGATTTTCGTTTTGATCCAATTATTTTGAATGAAAAATACCCTCTTTCATATCATCTGGAACAATTCGATATGATGTGTGAATGGCTGCACCGGTATACGACGAGATGTATTTTCAGTTTTGTGGATCCGTATAAAGGAAGCAGATTTCTCGAACCGGAACCGGAAGAAATGGAGGCGGCAGCTTCAGGACTTGCGAAGATAGCTGCGAAATATGGACTGCCCCTCTATACCTGTGCTGAGAAGATTAATCTTGAGAAATATGGAGTCGGTCATGCTGCCTGCATTGATAAGGGAAAAATAGAAAGACTGGTAGGATATAAACTGGATGTGAAGAAAGACAGTGGTCAGAGAAGAGAGTGTGGATGTTACGAAAGTGTGGACATTGGCATGTATGATACATGCATTCACGGATGTCGTTATTGTTATGCGACCGGAAGCCTGGAGGGAGCAAGGAAAAAGCACGATCTTCACGATCCGCAGTCTCCGATTTTAATCGGAAACCTTCAGGGGGATGAAATAGTGACGGAACGAAAAACTTATCTTGCAAAGGATAACCAGCTATCATTATTTGATTTCATGTAACAGGCTTAAAACGACAGGATGATAAAGGAGCAGTTAAAAAATTATGGAGAATCTGATATTTAGTTTAAATGCAACAGTCCCGGTATTTCTGATGATGATACTGGGACTGTTTTTCCGGAAAATAGGATGGATAGATGAGGTATTTGCCTCAAAAATGAATAAATTTGTATTTCTGGTTCCTTTGCCGGTGCTGGTATTTTCCGATCTTGCTACTGTGGATTTTTCAGAAGTATGGGATATTAAATTTGTATTGTTCTGTTTCGGTGCAACTGTAGTAAGTATTGCTGTTGCAGCGGCGGTATCATTTGTCTGGAAGGACAAGTCCATTCAGGGGGAATTCATTCAGGCCTCTTATCGCAGTAGTGCCGCTCTTCTGGGAATTGCATTTATCCAGAATATTTATGGATCGGCGGGCATGGCTCCGATGATGATTATCGGAAGTGTTCCTCTTTATAATATTATGGCTGTTCTGGTGCTCTCACTCTTTAAACCGGGGCAGCAGGGAATTGACAGGAGCGTTCTGAAGAAGACGCTTCGCGGCATTGTGACCAATCCGATTATTATTGGTATTGCTGCCGGACTGATCTGGTCGGCTCTTCGGATACCCATGCCTCGAATAATTGGAAAAACAGTCAGCAGTATTGGTGGTATGGCAACCCCGATGGGATTGATGGCCATGGGAGCAACCTTTGATATAAAAAAGGCATTTGATAAAGCGGCACCGGCAGTTACAGCTGCAATTATAAAGCTGGTAGGATTTGCTGCTTTATTCTTACCGATTGCGGTGAGTCTTGGATTTCGTCAGGAGAAACTGGTGGCAATTCTGGTAATGCTTGGCTCAGCCACCACAGTAAGCTGTTTTGTTATGGCAAAGAATATGGATCATGAAGGAGTCCTGTCTTCCAGCGTGGTGATGCTGACGACGATGTTCAGTGCATTTACTTTGACCGGGTGGCTGTACATCCTGCGCTGTTTTGGGTTAATATAGAAAGTTCCTTAAGACTTTCTGAAAAAACTGTAAACTTCTTGACAAATGGGATGGCGGTGGATATTATAATCATTAGTTTAAGACTGCTTCTATTCTTTGCGTATATAAGCAGTCCGATAATGGCCAGGAAGAAGAGGAGTACGCATTGCTGATCCAGCAGAGAGGACGGTTCATTGGCTGAAAGACGGTCCGGGAGTATCGGTGCGGAAGGTAGCTTTGGAGCTGGAAGGCTGAATGATGAGTAAGTTTTCCCGGAGTCGTTCCCGTTATAGAATAAGATGAGATATGTAGAAGAGTTATTTCTATATATAAATAAAGGTGGTACCGCGGTATTTGTCGCCCTTTAGTTTTTAAAGGGCGTTTTTTTTATCTTGAATTAGCAGGAAATGGAAGTCCTTTATTAAAAGTGTGAAAAACCAACAGGCAATGAGGAGGAAATTATGAGTCAGAAGATGGAGACAACTTACAATCCAAAAGAGATTGAACCAAAGCTTTATGAAAAATGGTGTGAAAAAAAGTATTTTCACGCAGAAGTTGACCGCAGCAGAAAACCATTTACAATTGTGATGCCGCCGCCGAATATTACCGGTAAGCTTCACATGGGACATGCCCTGGATAATACCCTGCAGGATATCCTGATCCGTTATAAAAGAATGCAGGGGTATAATGCACTGTGGGTTCCGGGAACGGACCACGCAGCAATCTCTACTGAGGTTAAGGTTACCAACCAGCTGAAAGAAGAAGGTATTGATAAGAAAGAGATGGGACGTGAGAAGTTCCTGGAACGTACATGGCAGTGGAAGGAAGAGTATGGCGGAACCATTACTTCCCAGCTTAAGAAGCTTGGTACTTCCTGTGACTGGGACAGAGAACGTTTTACTATGGATGAAGGATGTTCCAAAGCAGTAGAAGAAGTATTTATCAAGTTATATGAAGAAGGATATATTTACAAAGGATCCAGAATCATCAACTGGTGTCCGGTATGTAAGACTTCCCTCTCTGATGCAGAGGTAGAGCATGAAGAACAGGAAGGTCATTTCTGGCATATCAAGTATCCGATCATTGGAACGGATGATTATCTGGAGATTGCGACTACCCGTCCGGAAACCATGCTGGGAGATACCGCGATTGCCGTACATCCTGATGACGAGCGATACAAAGATATCGTAGGAAAGAAGTGTCTGCTTCCGCTGACTGACAGAGAGATTCCAATCGTGGCAGATTATTATGTAGATAAAGAATTCGGAACAGGTGCAGTTAAGATTACTCCGGCACATGACCCGAATGACTTTGAGGTTGGAAAGCGTCACAATCTGCCGGAAATCAATATTATGAATGATGATGCTACCATCAATGAGCAGTATGGCGGCAAGTATGCAGGAATGGATCGCTATGAGGCGAGAAAGGCGATGGTAAAAGACCTGGAGGAACAGGGATATCTGGTAAAGGTAGTACCGCATTCTCATAATGTTGGAACTCACGACCGCTGTCACACGACGGTAGAACCACTTATTAAGCAGCAGTGGTTCGTAAAGATGGAAGAGCTGGCAAAACCGGCAATCAATGCCATTAAGACAGGAGAACTCCGTTTTGTTCCGGAACGATTTGACAAGATTTATCTGCACTGGCTGGAGAATATCCGTGACTGGTGTATTTCCAGACAGATCTGGTGGGGACACAGAATCCCGGCATATTACTGTGATGAGTGCGGCGAGCTTGTAGTAGGAAGAGGAATGCCTGAGAAATGCCCGAAGTGCGGATGTACTCATTTTACTCAGGATGAGGATACCCTGGATACATGGTTCTCTTCTGCACTGTGGCCATTCTCCACATTGGGCTGGCCGGAACAGACAGAAGAAATGGATTATTTCTATCCGACAGATGTGCTGGTAACCGGATACGACATTATCTTCTTCTGGGTAATCCGTATGGTATTCTCCGGATACGCACATACCGGAAAATCTCCGTTCCACACCGTATTCATTCACGGATTGGTTCGTGACTCACAGGGGCGTAAGATGAGTAAATCTCTTGGAAATGGTATTGATCCATTGGAGATTATTGACCAGTACGGAGCAGATGCTCTGCGTATGACGCTGGTAACCGGAAATGCACCGGGTAATGATATGCGTTTCTATAATGAAAGAGTAGAAGCAAGCCGTAACTTTGCAAATAAGGTATGGAACGCATCTCGTTTCATTATGATGAATATAGATGGTAAGGATATTACACAGCCATCTGCAACTGAACTTCGTCCGGCAGACCGCTGGATTTTATCCAAATGTAATTCTCTGATAAAAGATGTTACTGAAAACATGGATAAATTCGAGCTTGGAATTGCGCTTCAGAAAGTATACGACTTTATCTGGGATGAATTCTGTGACTGGTATATTGAAATTGCGAAATATCGTATTTATCATGCGGATGAAGATACAGTCGGAGCAAATGCTGCAATGTGGACACTGAAAGAAGTTCTGAAATCTGCATTGAAGCTTCTGCATCCGTTTATGCCGTTTGTAACGGAAGAAATTTACAGTAATCTGGTTCCGGAGGAGGAATCTCTGATGATTTCCAGCTGGCCGGAATATAGTCCGGCACTGGAAGCTCCATCATCAAAATGGAATTTCTCTGAGGCCGTGGACATCACAGAGCATTTTAAAGCAATCGTGAAAGGAGTTCGTAATGTACGTTCTGAGATGAATGTTCCGAATTCCAGAAAGGCTAAGATTTATGTAGTGTGTGAAGAGGAAAGACTGGGAGAAGGTCTGGCACTTCTGAAAGAACCTGCAAAGATGATGGCCGCAGCAAGTGACTTTATTGTTCAGAACAGCAGAGATGGAATTGCGGATGATGCAGTGTCTGTTGTAGTACCGGATGCTACGGTTTATGTTCCGTTAGAAGAACTGATTGATTTTGAACAGGAAGTGGAACGTCTGACCAAGGAAGAAACCAGACTGCAGAAAGAGATTGCCCGTTCCAATGGTATGCTGAATAATGAGAAATTTGTCAGCAAGGCGCCGGAGGCAAAGGTACAGGAAGAACGGGATAAACTTGAGAAGTATCAGCAGATGCTGGCTCAGGTCACAGAAAGACTGGAAAGCATGAAAGCAAAACTGTAGATCAGAAAACAAGGGGATACTATGAAGAAAATTCAGTTCAAAAAGCCGGATATAAAAGGCTCGTTGCAAAAGATAAGACATTTGAAAAAGGAAGATGTGAAGGCCTGGTGGCATGCCAAGAAGGTTCGCCGGGAAAGAATTATCAATGAACGGCGAAACAGCGCATTTGCGAAGAAGATGAAACCGGTGTATGTATTTATGAATCGATTTTCACTGGTGTTCCATGCACTGCTTGCATGTTTGATTAACCTGGTAATCGAGGGAATATCCAGGCATTCCCTCTTCCAGGCCTGGGATTATATGACAGAGACACCTCTGGTGTTTCTCTATAATTCTTTTATGATTTTTATGACCTTTATGGTCGTATATCTGTTCCGGCGAAGAGTATTTGCAAGGATTATCATCAGCGTACTGTGGCTGGTACTGGGTGTATGCAACGGATATATGCTTTTAAAGCGTGTTACACCGTTTAATGCACAGGATCTGAAGGTCGCTACGGATGCGGTTTCTCTGATCAACAATTATTTTAATGGATTCGAACTGATCGTACTGTCGGTTGGAATCGTGTCTGTTGTTGTATGGGTCATATCCATGTGGCGACGCGGCGGACAATTTGAAGGAAAGATGCACCGGTTACTGGCGCTGGGAGGCGTTGTCGTATGCTTTGGGGCATACATGTTCCTTACGGATCTGGCACTGGATAAACGTGTCATTTCCAATTATTTTGGAAATATTGCTTTTGCATATCAGGACTACGGTCTTCCGTACTGTTTCATGGCCAGTGTATTCAATACGGGTATCAATGAACCCAATGGATACAGTGAGGAAACCATGAAAGAAATCAGTAATAATGATGATATCAGAAAAAGTGAGACAAGTCTGGAGGACGGGGAGAAGCCGAATATTATCTTTATTCAGCTGGAGTCTTATTTTGATGTAGATGAAGCCGAATTTTTTACGACTTCTGAGGATGCCAGCCCGAATCTTCACGAGATGTATAAGAATTATTCCAGTGGTTATTTCAAGGTTCCGTCTGTGGGAGCAGGTACAGCGAACACGGAGTTTGAGGTACTGACGGGAATGAATCTCAGATATTTTGGTCCTGGTGAGTATCCATATAAGACGGTGCTGAAGGAAACGACGGCGGAGAGTGCGGCTACAGCACTTGCAAGCCTCGGATATGGTACGCATGCTCTTCATAATAATGGGGGTAATTTCTACAGCCGTGCAAAGGTATTTAATAATATTGGGTTTGACAGCTATACCAGTAAGGAATTCATGAATATTCTGCAGACTACAGAAAATGGATGGGCAAAGGATGATATTCTGGTACAGCACATTCTTGAGGCGATGGATACCACGGATCAGCAGGATTTTGTATTTGGTATCAGTGTCCAGGGACATGGAGATTATCCGGAGACTCAGTTGATTGAAAATCCTAAGATTAAGGTGGAAGGCATTGAGGATGAAGCGCTGAAAAATAAGTGGGAATACTATGTGAATCAGGTTTATGAGATGGATGCGTTCGCCGGTAAATTAGTAAAAGCTATCGAAAAAAGAGGAGAACCTTCTGTCGTTGTATTTTATGGAGATCATCTTCCGACTATGGGACTGGAGGCAAGAGATTTAAAAAGCCGCTATCTCTATAATACGAATTATGTAATCTGGGATAACATTGGTCTTGAAAAAGAGGATCGTAATATTCCTGCTTATCAGATAATGGCAGATGTATTTGAGCGGCTGGATATTCACTCCGGCACGGTGTTCAATTATCATCAGCAGCGACGTAAGACTAAAGACTATCTGGCAGATCTGGAACTTCTTCAGTATGATATTCTTTATGGAAAACAGTTCGTATATCATGGTGAGAAACCGATTGTAGAGGGTCACATGCAGATGGGTGTCAAGGATGTAACACTTCAGGATATTGTCCCGCATCTGAATGAAGGATACAGTTTGTATGGTCAAAACTTTACGAAGAACAGTAAGGTTTATGTAAATGGAGATAAGCAGAAGAGCTCATTTTTAAATAATACCAGGATTGAGCTCCCGGAGACAGAACTTCAGGAAGGAGATGTAATTGTGGTGAGCCAGGTGGGGTCCAGCAATACGATTTTCAGAAGTTCCTGCCAGTATCTTTATAAAGAAGGTAAGCTGGAAGAAGTACCGGGTACCGGAAGTGCGAAGGAAGGGGTATCCTGGGTAGAATCAACAAAAGAGGAAAGCACAGAAGAATGATGACTTATCGGGAAGCAGTGAATTATATAGAAGAGATTCCCAAATTTGCGGTGAAGCATCCAAAAGAGCACACCCGGGAATTTTTGAAACGACTTGGAAATCCGGAGCAGGGGCTTCGGATTATCCACGTTGCGGGGACAAATGGAAAAGGTTCCGTCTGTGCCTATATGCAGGCAATGCTTATGGCAGAGGGGAAAAGGACAGGTTTTTTTACTTCTCCCCATCTGGTGTCCATGAATGAAAGAATCAGATTGAATAACAGGCAGATTACGGATGAGCAGTTTCTGGAGGTGTTTCGGAAGGTAAAGGCTGTGGTGGATGAGATGGCAGAGGAAGGTATCTCCCATCCTTCTTATTTTGAATTTCTGTTTGGTATGGGTATGACTGTATTTGCAGAGGAAATGCCGGATTATGTGATATTGGAGACTGGGCTTGGAGGAAGACTGGATGCCACGAATTCGGTGGAACATCCAGTGCTTTCTATTATTACATCTATCAGTCTTGACCATACACAGTATCTTGGCAGCACGATTGCTGAGATTGCAGGTGAAAAAGCGGGAATCATTAAAGAGAATGTGCCGGTCATCTGTGATGGCAGCAATCCGGAGGCGCTTGAAGTAATTCGCCGACAGGCGGCGAAATGTCATGCTGCTTGTAGAGAAATCGCGAATGACGCGTTTGAAATCCGGGAAATTACGGATAAACATATTGCTTTTTCCAGGGTAAATGCGTATGATGAAGATGTTACCTGGCGACTGAAAAACAGTGGTGTTTATCAGATGATGAATGCTTCCATTGCGATTGCAGCTATGGAATATCTGGCAGGTAATCCAGAGAAAGAGCAGTATCATATCTGGCAGAAGGCACTGGAATCGGTAGTCTGGGAAGGGAGAATGGAGGAAGTAATCCCGGGAGTATTTGTGGATGGAGCTCATAATCCGGGGGCAATTGAAGCTTTCGTGGAGAGCGTGAAGGCTGTATTCACATCGGGAAGTGCAGAAGATATTTCTTTTGAAGAGGCTGCGAGTGAACGGCTGATTCTGGTTTTTTCAGCTGTAGCGGATAAGGAGTATGAGCAGATGATAGCCTGTCTGTGTCAGAACCTTCCGGCAAAAGCATATATTGTTACGGAGATTACTGATAGCCGGAAAGTTCCGGCAGATGTACTTGAGGGAGTATTCAGGAAATATACAGATCGTCCGGTATATTCTATTCCGGATGTGACAGAGGCGTGCCGTAAAGCCATCGGCATGAGACCGGAAAAAGGAAGAGTCTATTGTCTTGGTTCGCTTTATCTGGTAGGAACAGTAAAAAAATGGCTGACAGGAGGGAAGTCAGATGTTGAACTTTGAGGAAGAAATTAAGAAATTCCAGCCCAGTCTGGAAGTGGAAGATATTGAAAGTGCAGTATATCAGGAAGATCTGACCGATATGACTGATATTCTGCGGGAAGTAATAGAGCAGACGAGCAAATAAGAAAGATTACGGGGACAATATGGAGTATACACAGAAACTGGTGTACCAGTCCAACTACTGGTACAATGATGGACTGAAGCGGGCAAAGATAAGGGATTTATCCGGTGCGGTGACATCTCTGAAAAAAAGCCTGCAGTTTAACAGGGAGAATATTGCGGCTAGAAATCTTCTGGGTCTGGTATATTACGGCCGGGGAGAAGTGGGGGAGGCTCTGGTTGAGTGGATTCTCAGTAAAAATTTAAAATCCCACGACAATATCGCCAATTATTATATAAAGAAGCTTCAGGAGAATCCGGAGAAGCTTGATGAAGTGAATCAGGCAATTGCAAGATATAATCAGTGCCTGCAATACTGTGAACAGAATGGAGAGGACCTGGCTATAATCCAGCTTAAGAAAGTAGTTGCGGCCCATCCGTCCTTTCTGAAAGCCTACCAGCTTCTTGCTCTTTTGTATATTCACACGGAGCAGTATGCAAAGGCAAGACAGGTGCTGAAGACAGCGCATAAGCTGGATACTACAAGTGATCTTACTCTGCGTTATATGCATGAATTAAAACAGGTGCCTAAAAAGACGCCAAAAGCAAAAAAAGAAGAAAAGCCACAGACCGTTACTTATAAGATTGGAAATGAGACAATTATTCAGCCTGCATCATCCAGTATTAAGGATAACACGGGGATGTTGACAATTCTGAATATTGTGATAGGTCTGGTGGTCGGTATTGCAGTTATGTGGTTTTTGATCATGCCGGCAGTAAGTAAGTCTACAACAGAGAAGACCAATAGTCAGGTGGTCAAATTCAGTGATAAAATTGCTGCTCAGGAAGCCCAGATCAGTGCGCTAAAAAAGGAGCTGGAGGGATACCGTGCTGCGAGCGAAGAGACAGAAAGTGCGCAGCAGACCGCAGCATCAACGCTGGACAGCTATGAGGTTGTTATGAATATGTACGAGCATTATCTGCAGTCGGACATGAGTGATTCGGATATGGTACAGGAGCTTTTGAAAGTAAATCCTGATGCACTCGGCACCTTCGGAAGGTCAGCTTATGAGACTATGAAGGAGAATGTTTTCGACCGATATGGAAGTGTGCTTTATAATAACGCCATTGAGAATTATGATGTGGCAAATTATACGGATGCAATTGCGAACCTGACATTGCTGATGCAGATGAACGAAGGATATGATGATGGAGAAGCCATGTATCTTCTGGCACGTTCTTATGAGGCGGCAGGCGATACAGAAAATGCCGGTGTATGGATGGATAAGGTGAAAACAAATTACCCGAATATTGATACTACCGGAAATTCAGAAGAATAGAAAAAATACAAAAGAGAAGGATATGCAGAAAAGACTGTATATCCTTTTTTGCTGCCATATAATTTCTAGAATGGGGGAGTAATATGAAATATGAAGTGCAGGAAAACTGTCTGACTATTTTTCTGCCACAGGACGTGGATCATCACAATGCGGAGGAAATCAGACGGGAGTCGGATCATCTGATAGAGAAAAATCATATCCGTTATGTCATATTTGATTTTGCAGATACCGGTTTTATGGACAGTTCCGGTATAGGAGTAATCATGGGACGCTATAAGAAAATCTATATGCTTGGAGGAGAGGTGTGGGCAGTCCATACCAGTGAGAGAATGAAAAAAATACTGGCCATGTCCGGTGTGACAAAGATTATGCAGATATTAGAGGAGGATAACTAGATGAGAGAAATAACAGAAGAATGGAAAAAAGAGGAATCCGTCAGACCGGATAATGCAATGCAGCTTTCCTTTGACAGCCGGTCATCCAATGAAGCATTTGCAAGGGTGACGGTGGCGTCCTTTATGACACAGCTGAATCCAACCCTGGAGGAGGTGTCGGATGTAAAAACGGCCGTTTCGGAAGCTGTGACCAATGCTATCATCCATGGATATGAAAATGAGTTACATACGGTCGTAATCCAGTGTCGGATTGAAGGAAAAACACTGTGGGTTGAGGTAATCGATCATGGAGTGGGTATTCCGGATGTAAAGAAGGCAATGGAACCTCTTTATACCAGCAGACCGGAGTTGGAACGGTCAGGCATGGGATTCTCCTTCATGGAAGCATTTATGGACGAAGTGGAAGTTATCTCTCAGGTCGGACAGGGGACGGTGGTGAGAATGAAGAAAACAATAGGAAAAGGACGGGAATTATGGACCACACAATCGCTCTGATTCAGAAATCTCACGAAGGGGATGAGGAGGCGAAGGCACAGCTGGTAGAGGAAAATGTGGGACTGGTCTGGTGTATTGTAAAACGATTCTATAATCGGGGAGCTGAAGCAGAGGATCTGTTCCAGATTGGCAGTATTGGCCTTCTAAAGGCGATTGATAAATTTGATGTTTCTTATGATGTTAAATTCTCTACTTATGCAGTTCCCATGATATCCGGAGAAATCAAAAGATTTCTCCGGGATGACGGTCTGATTAAGGTGAGCCGTTCCTTGAAAGAAATTGCATATAAAGCCTATCTTGTTCAGGAAGAACTGAGAAAAAAATGGGGAAGGGAGCCGACGCTCCAGGAACTGGCGGATTATATGGGGGTGGAAAAAGAGGAGCTGGTAATGGCTATGGAAGCAAATGCTGAGGTAGAATCTCTTCACAAGACCATTTATCAGAAGGATGGACATGAGATTCAGCTCATGGATAAATTGAAAGAGCAGGAGGTGAGGGAAGACAAGGTATTGGACCGTATGCTGCTGAAAGAGCTTCTGGACCAGTTGGGAAAGGATGAAAGACAGCTTATTTTTCTCAGATATTTTGCAAATAAAACACAGACGGAAGTGGGAGAAATCATGGGGATTTCGCAGGTTCAGGTATCTCGAACGGAGAAAAAAATATTAAAAAAATTAAGAGAGCAAATTTAAAAAGCATACCCAACGTATATTTTTATCTGGCTGAATCCATACTAACACAAGAATCGAGAGGAGGTTTTAGTATGGAGGAGGCCAGAAAAAAACTGAGGGTATGCTTAATTTTTGTGGTGGCGGCAGCAATTATTATCGGTGTGATTTATTACTTCGGGGATTGGGACAATGACAGTCAGGTAAATGAAGGAACACTGGTGACCATATCGGAGGGGAGCACATTATGGCAGTAACTAAAGAAACCGTCTATATTAAAGGGGAAAAGAATGTGGAAGTAACAAAGTCTGATGTGACTCTGGGAGATATCCTTACCATGGAGTGTGCGAACCCTGACATTCTTCCGAAACTTAAGGCACTCAGACTTTTTAAATTTATTGACGATCCCAAAAAGGAAAAGAAAAAGGGGAGAAGCCGAACTGTCGTCTCAGTCCTTCGGATCATTGAATGCATTCACGAAAAGTATCCCTCTCTGGATATTCAGAACCTGGGACCGCCGGATATTATTGTAACCTATGAAGATCAGAAGACCGCGGGAGTGATGATACATGGAATAAAGACCGGGGCAGTGGTGATGATTACTTTTGTGGGAGCAGCATTTTCGATTATGGCATTTAATAATGACGTAGATGTGTCGAAGCTTTTTTCTCAGATTTATGAGCTTCTGACAGGAAAACCTTCGGATGGATTTACGATACTGGAGCTTACTTATTGTATAGGGCTGATCATAGGGATTCTGGTGTTCTTTAACCATTTTGGAAAGAAAAGATTCTCGGTGGATCCGACTCCTATGGAAGTGGAGATGCGTCTGTATGAAAATGATATTCAGACAACTCTTGTGGAGACCTATGCAAGAAAGGAGAAAGAAGTGGATGTGGGTACTACAAATCGTGTTGGCAGTCATCGGAATTAGTACGGGAATTGCGGTGGCAGCCGGACTGTTTTCTTTTATTATAGGGCTTGGTGTGGTGTCAGATTTTGCAGACAGGATCCACACCGGAGAGCATATTCTGCTCTATGAGGACAGCGTAGCTCTTGGAGGAATTCTGGGAAATATTTTTTTTGTCTATCAGATTTCTATACCGGGAGCTGGATGGATCCTTCCGGTTTTTGGCGTTCTGGCAGGGATTTTTGTGGGATGCTGGTCGATGGCACTGGCAGAAATATTAAATGTATTTCCCATATTTATAAGGAGAGTGAAGCTGGTGCGCTGTATTCCATGGGCAATTCTTGCCATGGCGGTGGGAAAAGGAATGGGGGCGCTGGTGTTTTTCCTGAACCGATGGGGAAAACTGTAAAGGAGAGGTGAGATTATATGGCAATAACAGAGAAAGAAAAACAGGCATATCAGGAATATGTGAAGGAGAAAACGCCGGTACACAGTTTGCCTTCCAATATGGCAAAGGCATTTGTGACCGGCGGGATCATCTGTGTGATCGGACAGGGAATTCTGAATTATTGCGAAAAGCTTGGACTAGGTAAAGATATCAGCGGAAGTTGGAGTTGTGTCATTCTGGTTCTGGCAAGTGCGATTCTTACGGGACTTAATATTTATCCTTCCATCGCAAAATGGGGTGGTGCGGGAGCGCTTGTGCCGATTACCGGATTTGCAAATTCGGTGGCTGCACCTGCAATTGAGTACAAAAAGGAAGGGCAGGTCATGGGGATCGGATGTAAGATATTTACGATAGCGGGACCTGTTATTCTTTATGGAATTTTCACAAGCTGGTTACTTGGATTTGTCTATTGGCTTGGCAAATTGACGGGGGTGTGTTAAAATATTTTTTAGTAGTTTTAGTTTTTTAAACCGCATGTTTTTGAGCGGGGGAGGCAAAAGATAGAATGGAATATAGGGGCAATAACAATATTCTGAATAATTATTATGAAAAGACCGGACGCAGAAGAAGGAAAATACTGGTTGTGGACGATGATGATATCAGCAGGGAGGTGCTGGGACGGATCCTGGGTGACTATTATGAGATGGTTAATGCGGAGAACGGGGCGGAAGCACTGAAAATACTGAGGAGTAAGTCGCATAAAATATCATTGATTCTTCTGGATCTGATCATGCCGGTAATGGGTGGATATGAATTCTTGGATATTCTGACGAAGGATGAGGGATTTTCTTCTATTCCGGTCATTGTGACTACGTCCAGGGACTGTGAGGAAGATGAGGTCAGATGCCTGGAGAGTGGTGCTTCAGATTATGTGTTAAAGCCTTATCGTCCGGAAATCGTAAGGCGGAGAGTGGATCGGATCATACGAATGAGAGAGACGGCATCGATTCTTAATATGGTGGAGCGTGACCGCCTGACAGGGCTTTACAGTAAAGAGTCTTTCTATCTTGAGGTAGAGAGACTGTTGGAGTGTAACCCGGATATCGAATACGATATGGTGGTTGCAGATGTGGAGAAGTTCAAGCTAATTAATGACAGGCTGGGAACAAAGGTCGGAGATCAGGTACTTTGTTATATGGCTGACCGGTATCGGCAGATATTAGGTGATCGGGGAATTTGTGCAAGGCTGCACGGGGATGTATTTGCGATTCTGATCGAGCATGGAGACGGAAGCTGGAAGAGAACACTTCTGCGTCAGTGGAACGAAGATGGAGAGGGAGTTCCGATTCGAAATGTGGTTATTAAATATGGAATATATGAAAATGTAAGTCGGGACATTCCTCCATTTGGAATGTGTGACCGGGCAATACTTGCGCTGAAGAGAATCAAGAACATGTACGGCAGATATGCGGCGCGGTATGATGATTCTCTGCGTGCGCAGCTTTTGCGGGAACAGCAGATACAGGACTGCATGGAGGAAGCTTTGCGGGAGCATCAGTTCCAGGTGTACTATCAGCCCAAATATGATATTAACAGCAGCCATATATCCGGTGCGGAGGCGCTGGTTCGATGGAAGCATCCGGAATTTGGATTCATGTCACCGGGAGAATTCATTCCGTTGTTTGAAAGGAATGGATTTATTACTCAGCTGGATTTTTATGTGTGGGAGGAAACCTGCAGAAATATAAAGCGGTGGATGGATGAGGGGCGGAGTATCGTACCGATATCAGTTAATATATCCCGAATGGATTTCGAGACACCGGATCTGGCGGAGAAGATTATAAATCTTGTTGATGGCTATGGAATTGACAGAGAGTTTTTGCATCTGGAAATTACAGAATCTGTTTATACGGATGAAAAGGAAGGGCTTATAGAAGAGATTCATACACTGAAGCAGAGTGGATTTAAAATCGAGATGGATGACTTCGGTTCAGGGTATTCTTCTCTGAACATGCTCAGTGAGATAGAGGTGGACGTACTGAAGCTGGATATGAGATTTATTCAGGAATGTACGGAGAATAAACGTAGTATACTGAGCTTTGTTATCAGTCTGGCTAAATGGCTGAATCTGGTTACCATAGCCGAAGGTGTAGAGACCAGAGAGCAGGTGGAACAGCTGAAACGGTTCGGCTGTGATTTCGTACAGGGATATTATTATGCAAAACCGATGTCTCTGAGCGATTTTGAAAAGTTCATGGACAGAGATGGTCTGGAACAACTGGAAGAACAGGAAAAGCCGTTTGATTTGGAAATCGTTACGCCGGAGCCGTCTGAAGTAAAGAAGGATACGGTTCTGATTGTGGAAGACAATGGAATGAATCGGGAAATTCTCAGGGATATGCTGGAACCATTCTATAATGTCGAGGAAGCCCTGAATGGTATGGAAGCATTTGAGTATTTAAATGAACATCCTGGAAAGGTGTCAGTGATTCTGCTGGATCTGATGATGCCGGTGATGGATGGATTCCAGTTTATGAGGAAGAGGGCACAGGAGAAAGCTGTTTTGGAGATTCCGGTAATCGTAACATCCGAGTCAGATGAGAACAGTGACCTGATGGCACTTCGAATGGGGGCAGAACGTTTTGTGGGAAAACCGTACAGTGAGGAACTTTTGCTTCTGTCTGTAAAAAATGCAGTGGAACATTGGAAACTCGAACATCGGGAATAAGATAGAAACTGTCTGATACAGTCTTGAAAAGACTGTAATATCGGAGGAATGATATGAGAGAAAGATTAAAAAAGAATAAGTTATTAAGTTATATTCTCATATTGATTTGTGTGACGACATTTCTTGCACTTGCGCTTTATGATTTCAGTGCTATTCTGATAAAGAATGAGCAGAAAAGAGGAATTGAAGATATAAAGAATCTATCCCGAAAGAACTGTCAGATTATAGAGAATGAGATTCAGCAGTACTTTGTCGTATTGGAAAAGGATGCTGTAGCTTTAAAAGAAGAGGACATAACGGCAGAGCGTTGCACAGAATTTCTGAGTAGGATGGAAGAATTGCCGGGAATGGATTTCACCCGTTTTGGAATTGCAGATAAAAACGGACAGGCACAGATGTCCACAGGTGAGAGTATTCAGGTACAGGATCAGAGTTTCTTCCGTCAAGCCATGTCGGGAAATCGCTACATAACCGACAGCAAAGAAAATGAAGAGTTTCAGGCAATTGTGGCAGTCCCTGTCACAGGTGCAGATGACAGTGTAAAAGGTGTTTTGTTTGGTGAACTGCCGATAAACAGTATGATGCTTCTTGAATCCCTGAGGGAAAGGGAGGATGTGGAAGGAGAAAGTGGAATAAAGGCAATCTGCCTGACGAATACCGATGGGACATATTTGCTGAAACACGGAGGAGAGAAAAGGGAAAAAAGCATAGAGGATACGTTGCGAAGTCTTAAATTTGACGAAGAGAATACGAATATTACCGATAAAAGTCAGGTGCTGCAGGGAATGGAGAACGGAGAGGAAATGATGTTTTCTGTTCTTAATATTTCCAGAAATGAAATCGTTATGTTGACACCGGTTGAGAACAGCAGCTGGTATCTGTATGAGGCAGTTAACCGGGAGGTTATTGAGCGAGAGGTAAAGTATTATCAGAAAGACATGCTTTTTCTGACTGTTAAGATACTGATATTGTTTATCGGGTTGATTGCTGTCTATGTATATTATAATGTAAAGGAGAGAAAAAAGATTCAGACGCTTTACAGGGAGCTGTCCATGAATGAAGAAATCTATCGTATCGTGGCAGAACGCAGTAACCTGTGTATCTTTACGTTTGATGGCATTGAAAAGAAGATTTACTTCATGAATGAGAAGTATAAGGAGTTCGGACTGCCGGGTCAGTGTATTGAGCTATCCTGGCTTCTGAAAGAGATGGAGAAGAATAATCTATCTGCAATGCACAGGGTAGTAAGGGTTGCTGAGTCAGTGTATGACTATGTGCCGGAGATTGAACGGGAATTATTTGTGAAGATTCAGGGAAAGAACCGTTTCCTGAGAGTGCGATTGGTCAACCTCTTTGATAAGCAGAAGCTGGTATCTCCGCATTCGATAGGAATGCTGGAGGATATTACCCAGAAGAAGGAAAATCAGATGATGATGAAGCGGGAGCAGGATTTCCGCAAGTCCCTCCTGTCAGATTGTATGGGATATCTGGAAGTGAATATAACAGAAGACCGGGTGATTGAGAATTCTTTTGATTCCGGTACATCTGATCAGATGCGGGGAACATTCACTCAATTGATTGCTTTCTACGTGAGTAAAAAAGTCCTGCCGGAATATAAGGAGGATGTTTTGTTGCGCATGTCCAGACAGGCAATACAGGAATGTTTTGAAACAGGTATTTATGATACGGTTCTGGAATATCAGACTCAAGAAGCAGACGGCAATGTGTATTGGATTGCCTGCAATATTCGGGTGAAAAAGTCGGAAGATCAGAAAGAATTGATAGCTTATCTGGTATATAGGAATATTGATAAGCGTAAGAAACAACAGATGAAACTTGAGAAGGAAGCAACTTATGACACATTGACCGGAGCATTTAAGAGACAGCCGGCAAAGGAGAGGATCCAGAAGAAGATGCAGGAGTCTCTTCCACAGGGATGTTGTCATGCATTTCTTCTGTTGGATATGGATAATTTTAAGAAACTGAATGATACTCTGGGTCATATGTGTGGAGATCAGGCACTGATTAATTTTGTCAAAATTGCAAAAGAGAACTGCCGTCGTCAGGATATTGTCTGTCGTCTGGGAGGAGATGAATTCATTATCTTTCTGGAAAGTACGGTTGAAGATGCAGTGGAAAAGAAGATCCAGTCACTTCAGGAGAAATTCCGTGTAACATATGAAAAGGATGGTAAGTCGGTGACGGTCAGCGCGTCCATAGGAGTGGTAATGATTTATGATAATACCAGAAGCTTCGAAGAACTGTATGCGTTGGCAGATAAGGCACTTTACAGAGTCAAAACTTCGAAAAAAGGAACATATTGTTTTGCGGATTAATCAGGTAAATGGAGGAAGACTGTTTATGAAGGGCGGGAAAAGATATATATGCCGCATAGCGGCGGCAGTGGCTGCAGTCATTCTTTTTCTCTGCAATCAGGGACAGGTTCTGGCACAGGAACAGGATGAGGAAAAAACAGAAACCCGGATGGCGGAAAGCCGCCGGGTATTGTTTATCAGCTCTTATTCTTATACATGGTCAACAGTGCCATTGCAGATGAAAGGTATCCAGACTTCACTTGCGGACAGTGTATCGCTGGATGTGGAATTTATGGATACTAAAAATCTGTCGCCGGAGATTGCGGAGGAGGAGCTTCTGGAGAGAGTGAAGTTCAAGGAAGAACATGCCGGGGGATATGATGCAGTGATCGTAGGGGATGATGCGGCTTTTCAATTTGCAATGAAATACCGGGAGGAGTTATTTCCGGGAATCCCCGTGGTATTTGAGGGAATAAATAATATTGAGTATGCCCGGGAGATGAGTCAGGATCCACTGGTAACTGGCGTGATTGAGAGTTTCTCTTATAAAGAGAATATTGAATTTGCTCTTAAGATTCAGCCAGAGGCAAAACACATACTGGCTATTGTAGATGATACAGTAACCGGGGAAGGGGAACAGCAGCAGTTTTATGCACAGGAGAAGGATTATCCCCAGCTTGATTTTGGTGTGATCAATGGTTCGCGCCTGACAGAGAAGGAGATCATTTCGGCCATTTCAGATGTGGAAGAAGATACGATTCTGATATATTTGATTCTCTCGGAAGATAAGGAGGGAAATCTGTATACGAATGAGCAGATTTGTCACATGCTTCGGGAATATGCAAAAGTTCCTGTGCTCCGATTTGTCCAGGCGGGTATTGGTGATGGAGTTTTGGGTGGAAATATTGTGCTCCACGAGGAGTCCGGGGTCATTGCAGGAAGAATGGTTATGGAGATTCTGAATGGCACAGATCCGGCCTCTATTGCGATGGTGAATGACAGCCCGAATGGTTTCTATCTGGATCAGAATGTGCTGGACCGTTTTCAGATATCTGAAAAAATAATTCCGGAAGATGCGGTGATTATTAATCAGCGTACGAGTTTCTGGGAAGAGCATGGAAAAGTGATATTGATTACGGTAGGAGCAGCACTGGTTGTTATGGCTGTGATCGTGCTTTTGATACGTGCGGAATATGCCAGACGAAGACGTATGGAACTGGAGGAGAAGAACAGGCAGCTTGCAGAAGCGGTGCTGGCGGCTGAAAATGCTAATGGAGCAAAGTCCCAGTTCCTGGCTCAGATGAGCCACGAGATACGGACACCTATGAATGCGGTGATCGGTCTGACGACCATAGCAAAGACAGAAGTGAATTCTCCGGATAAGGTGAAAGAGTATTTGATGAAAATAGAATCCAGTTCCCGGCTTTTGCTTGGAATTATTAATGATATTCTGGATATGTCGGCCATTGAGCGTGGTAAGATGAAACTGGAAAATGTTCCTTTTGATTTTAAAAAGCAGTTGTCCAGTGTGGTTTCCATGTTCTATCAGCAGGCAAAACAGAAAAATATAACTTTCAGGATGCATATGAACGGAGTTACGGAAGAGTCACTGGTTGGAGATGAATTAAGGATCAGTCAGATTATGATGAATCTGTTGTCTAATGCGGTGAAGTTTACTCCTTCCGGAGGAACGATAGATTTTACTGTTACCCAGACCAACCGTTCATTGGATAAGGTTTACATGCGGTTTGTAGTGAAAGACAGTGGCTGCGGTATGAATGAAGACATGCTGAAGCGTCTGTTCCGGCCTTTTGAACAGCAGGATGCATCTACGGCACGCAAACACGGGGGTAGTGGACTGGGTCTTTCTATTACCAGAAGTCTGGTAGAAATGATGGGAGGAACCATCCGGGCAGAGAGTGCTCCGGGAGAAGGAAGTGCTTTTATTGCAGACATTCCTTTCGGTTCCTGTAAAGATGTCCGGTTTGTGGCAGAAGGTTTTGAAAACATCCGTACACTGATAGTGGACGATGACGAGGAGACTTGTCAATATTGTGGAATTCTTCTGAAACGTCTGGGTGTTCCTTATGATTATGTGATGGATGGAGAGGCGGCCTTAGACGCTTTGGGAGAAGCAGAGAATGAAGGAAATCCATATCGTCTCTGTATCATTGACTGGCAGATGCCATCCATGGATGGCATGGAGATCACCCGCATGATTCGAACAATCTACGGAGACGAGTCTGTTGTAGTTCTTCTCTCTGCATTTGACCTGAATGAGGTGGAGAACGAAGGAAGAGAAGCCGGTGCCAATTATTTCGTGACAAAGCCAATATTTCAATCTGTTCTTTTTAATGTATTGAGCCGTGTTGCTGGAAAAACAGTAGAGGAGCATACAGAGGGACGAACCGAAAATTATGACTTCTCAGGACGGCGTGTTCTGATTGCGGAAGATGTGGAGCTGAATATGGAAGTTGCGGTAAAGATTCTTGAGCGAACCGGCATAGAGGTGAGCTGTGCTGAGAATGGAAAGAAAGCACTGGAAATCTATGAACAGTCTCCGGAAAAATATTTTGACTGCATTTTCCTGGATATTAACATGCCGGAGATGGATGGATATGAGACAGTGCGTGCTATTCGTAAAAGTGGAAGAAAAGATGCGTCAGATGTTCCGGTATTTGCTATGACGGCAAATGCATTTGCTGAGGATATTTCGGCAGTAATGGATGCAGGTATGAATGGCCATATTGCAAAGCCTATAGAAATAGATATTTTATATGAGACACTTCAGGAGGTTTTCAAAAAAAGTGAACAGATACAGATTATTTAAAGCAGGAGTGGATGTGAACCAGGGCCTGAAACGGATGGATAATGATATAGAGTTTTATGAAAAAATGCTGAAAAGATTCCGGGAGGATGATTATTGCAGACTGTTGGAGAATGCGCTGGGACAGAATGACATTGAAAAGGCATTTCAATATGCGCATGCCTTTAAAGGGGCAGCAGGCAACCTGAGCCTTGTCCGGTTAAATGATGCGCTGGTGCCTTTGGTGGAGGAATTAAGAAAGGGTGACAGAGAGACGGCAGAACAGTATCTGCCGGAGGTGAAAACAGCATATGATGCTCTGATAGGAGCGTTGGGAGACAGTTAAGGCTGTCTCCTTTTTTTCGATGAACCGGCACATAATGGTGAATAATAAAGAAAAACCGGCGAATACTAGTATAGAAATGGGAGGTGACAGAATGATTCAGAAAACAAAAGGTAAGCAGAGCATCCGGTTCTCTGAGGCGCCTTACATTCTATCCTCAGCCTCAGTGGCAGGTAAGAAGGAAGGAGAGGGACCTTTGGGAAAGTTCTTTGATGTAATAGATTCAGAGAATCTGTTCGGAGAGAATACATGGGAAGCGGCGGAAGGAACCATGCAGAAGGAGGCGTGTTCTCTCGCTCTGGGAAAGATACATCTGGGCCCGGAGAAAATACGATGTATCTTTGGAGGAGATCTGCTTCGACAGGGAATTGCCACTTCCATGGGTGTGGAAAGCCTGCAGATTCCCCTGTTCGGTCTATTTGGAGCCTGTTCCACATCCGGGGAGGCGCTGGCGCTGGCAGCGATGAGTGTGGCAGCAGGATATGGAGACTATATGATGGCAGTAACTTCCAGCCATTTTGGAACGGCTGAAAAGGAATTCCGTTTCCCACTGAGTTATGCGAATCAGCGTCCGCTCTCCGCACACTGGACGGTGACAGGAAGCGGGGCGTTCGTAGTGGGTATGCAAAAGAGTCATGTTAGAATCATAGGAGTGACGGTGGGAAAGATCGTAGATTTCGGACTAAAGGATTCTCAGAATATGGGTGCCTGTATGGCTCCTGCTGCAGCAGATACGATTGCTCAGAATCTGGAGGATTTTGGATACAAAGAACAGGATTATGACCGGATCATTACAGGGGATCTGGGGTATGTAGGACAGAGCATTCTTTTTGATCTGATGCGAAAAAAAGGACTGGATATTATGAAAAATCATATGGATTGTGGGATGACAATATTTGACCGGCAGACTCAGGATACTCATGCCGGAGGAAGCGGCTGTGGCTGTGCGGCTGTCACATTAGCTGCTTATATTCTTCCCAAAATCATAAAAGGGGAATGGAAGAGGGTACTTTTTGTTCCTACAGGAGCACTCTTGTCCACTGTAAGCTATAACGAGGGGGAGAGCGTGCCGGGAATAGCCCATGGGATTGTTCTGGAGCACTGCTAGAAAGGAGAGGTTATGGATTATATTAATGCATTTTGGACAGGGGGACTGATATGTGCTCTGGTTCAGATTCTTCTGGATCGGACAAAGCTGATGCCGGGCAGGATAATGGTGCTTCTGGTATGCAGCGGTGCCATACTTGGATTTCTGGGGCTTTATCAGCCCTTTCAGGAATTTGCAGGTGCCGGAGCCAGTGTTCCGCTGCTCGGATTCGGTAATACGCTGTTCAAGGGAGTAAAGGAAGCGGTAGATAAAGAAGGGTTCATCGGCATCTTTCTGGGAGGTTTCAAGTCCAGTGCGGCAGGCATCAGTGCAGCACTGATTTTTGGATATCTTGCATCAATAGTATTTGAGCCAAAGATGAAAAAGTAGGCATTAGGACAAAATCATATTTTATAATTGTTTTCCATAAATAAAGGTGTTATGATGAAAATTGTATGAAAAGTAAATAACAAATGAGAAAAGAATGAGGAACATCGGGGTGTTCTGAGATTCGGGAGGGAAACAGTGGACTACGTAAATATTATCATCCCCTTTGTCGGGGGACTCGGAATGTTTATTTACGGTATGCAGATCATGGCACAGGGTCTGGAAAATGCAGCCGGAAATAAGATGAAATCACTGCTGGAAGTATTGACGAAAAACAAATTGATGGGAGTACTGCTTGGAGCAGCAATCACTGCTGTTATTCAGAGTTCTTCCGCGACGACTGTCATGGTTGTCGGATTTGTAAATGCGGGAATTATGAACCTGACCCAGGCAATGGGCGTGATCATGGGTGCCAATGTGGGTACAACCGTAACCGGATGGCTGGTATCATCCGTGGAATGGGCAGAATTCCTGAGTCCGTCCAAGTTGGCACCGATAGCTGTAATCATTGGTGTTGTTATTATGCTTACCGGAAAGCGGCGTTCCGCAAAGGATATCTCCAGTATTATCATTGGATTTGGTATCCTGTTTATCGGTATCTCTACTATGTCATCATCCGTGGCACCGCTTCAGGAATCGGAGGCTTTTTGTAATCTGTTTGTAACACTGGGACAGAACCCGCTTCTGGGTATATTTGCAGGTGCGCTGGTTACTGCTGTGATCCAGAGCTCCTCTGCATCAGTAGGTATCCTGCAAAGTCTTGCGGCAGCAGGGCTGGTGCCGTTCAGTGCGGCTATTTACATTATCATGGGACAGAATATCGGTACCTGTGTGACGGCGATGATGTCCGGTATGGGTGCAAAGAAGAATGCGAAGACTGCAGCGCTGATGCATCTTCTGTTTAATATTATCGGAACAGTCATCTTCAGCGTCATAGCTATTTTATATTTTGAAGTGCTGAACCCAACGGGAGGAACAGGACTCATTTCCCAGACTCAGATCAGTATGGTGCATACAGTCTTCAATATCGGAACGACGGTGATGCTTTTCCCGGCATCCAACCTGATCATTAACCTGGCTAAGAAGATCGGCAGAGTGGAAGAAGCCGAGCAGGATGACAGCCGGGTGCTGCTGGATGACCGTATGCTGCAGACTCCTGGTATTGCACTTCAGTCAACCGTAAAAGAAGTGCTTCGTATGGGAGAAATCGTAGCAGAGTCCCTGAAAGTAGCAAAGGATGTTATGTTTACAACAAAAGCAGAGGATATAGCATTTTTGAAAGAAGAAGAAACCAAGGTGGATAAGCTGAGTGCTGGAATTACCGAGTATGCAATTAAACTGAGCGGTCTTCAGATTAGCGAGAAGGAGCATCAGCAAGTATCTCATCTGTTGCAGATGGTGTCGGATATTGAACGTGTCAGTGATTACTGTGAGAATATTTCTGAATTTGCAGAAACTCTGCAGGAAAAGAAACTCAGTTTCTCAGAGATTGGTACACAGCAGCTGAAAGAGATGCTGGATATCTGCGTCGACAGTTACATGTATGCGCTGGAAAGTTTCCGTGAACAGAGCAGAGAAAGTGCGCTGAAGGTAATCGAGAAAGAGACTCAGGCAGATGATCTGGAGATATCACTGCGCAGCAGGCATATTCAGAGACTTGCAAGCGGACAGTGCAATACAGAAGCAGGAGTGGTATTCCTGGATGCACTGGTATGTCTGGAACGTGTGTCTGACCATTCCAGGAATATTGCAGAAGAAGTGCTGGAACAGATTGCATAGTTCCTATTATAAAACCATAGAGGATATGAAATTCAAGATACAAAGAATTTCGTATCTTCTTTTTTAATATTAAGAAAATCTTCATAAATTCATATGGGAAGTCTTTTGTTTTATCGTATATGATGGAATCAGTAATTGTGAGAGGAGGGTATTATGAGGAAGGTAATAGAAGTCCGGAATTTGTATAAGCTTTATCGGGTAGGCACGGAAGTGGTACACGCGCTGGACGGAGTGGACTTTGCGATATATGAGGGAGAGTTCTGTGCCATTGTAGGAACCTCGGGTTCGGGAAAGTCGACGCTTTTAAATATGCTTGCCGGTCTGGAAAAACCTACGAAAGGGGAAATTGTTATCAGTGGACAGCATATTGAAAAATTAGGGGAGGAACAGCTGGTAAAGTTCCGGCGGGATCATGTGGGATTCGTGTTTCAGTCCTTCCATCTGCTGGGGACTATGAATGCGGTAGAAAATGTGGCCCTACCATTAAGCTTTCGCGGTGTGCCCAGGGCGGTAAGATTGAAGAAAGCGGAAAAAATGCTGGAGCTTGTGAAGCTTGGCGGCCATAAGAATCACATGCCGAATCAGATGTCCGGCGGACAGCAGCAGAGAGTGGGCGTTGCCAGGGCTCTGGTGGTGGATCCGGATATCATATTTGCCGACGAGCCTACGGGTAATCTGGATTCCCATACGTCTGAGGAGGTTATGAGGCTGATGCAGCAGGTGGTTCGTGAACAGAAGAAGACTCTGGTCATGGTAACCCATGATGATCATCTCGCCACATATGCAGACCGGATATTTCATATTATTGATGGGAAAATCGTCCGGATTGAAGATAATCGAAAGGATATAAAAAAAGAGCAGGAGGATAGGGAAAATGAAGAAAATCAGTAAGTGGGGATGTATGATTCTTGCGGTTATTATGGCATTTATCATGACAGGCGGAATACCGGTCACCGCAGCGGAACCGGCTGGACCGTCAGTAAAGGTTTCGGTACCCGATAATAAGGTGCTGACCTATAAATACAGGGAAAAACAGGATTTTATACTGAATGTGACCAATACCGGAGATCAGGATCTTTCGAATGTAACAGTTGAGCCAATTTTAAAAGAGGAAGGAGAAAAATGGCCTTTCCAGACGGAATATCAGAGCTACAGTGAAACGATTGCACTGCTCCCCAGGGGAGAAACGGCTCAGGTGAAATTTACCTTTACGGAGAGAGATGATGTGCCAACGGCACGGTTTGTGCTGACGTTTGTTGTTACGGCAACGGACGGAACTGGGGCTCAGGTTATTAATAATCAGCAGTCTTTCTATGTAAATACGACGGCGAAACCGGCTGAGGAAGCAAAGGAAGATCCCAAATCGGGAGAATCGCAGGGAAAGGGGCAGGAGCAGGCGGTAAGTGATGAGGGGCTTCTGACCGCAGAGGCAGGAGGATTTGATAATGGGGGCGTTACTTATTCGGGCGGCGGCTCCGGCAATGGTTCGGTACCAAGGGTTATTGTGACGGGATTTTCTACAGATCCGGTACAGGTGAAGGCGGGCAGTGATTTCACTTTAACTATTCACCTGAAAAACACTTCCAAATCCACCAGAGTAAGCAATATGCTGTTTGAACTCACGGCACCGACAGAGGGAAGTGATGAGCAGACGGCTGCTCCGGCATTTCTTCCCACATCCGGATCCAACTCTATTTATCTGGAAGGGATGAAAGCAAATGGTACAGCTGATATTTCCATACAGCTTAATGCCAAGGCGGATCTGGTGCAGAAGCCTTATAGCATTAATCTGAGTATGCAGTACGAGGACGGTAATGCTTCACAGATAGAGGCGCAGTCCAGCATTTCCATACCGGTAAAGCAGGATGCCAGGTATGAGTTCAGTGAGTTTGAGATTACTCCGGATACAATCGAGGTGGGGGATGAAGCCAATGTATCCTGCAGTCTCTACAATCTGGGCCGTATCAAACTTTATAATGTAAAGGCTGTTTTTGAAGGAAGTGATATCGAGCGGGAAGAGGTATTTATCGGTCATGTAGAGGCAGGGGCCAGTGCGTCCATAGATGCTATGCTGGAAGGAAAGAAAGCAGGCACGGCAGCCGGAAAGGTGAAAATGACTTTGTCCTACGAGGATGAGGCGGGAGCAGTATCTACGACAGAAAAAGAGTTCTCCCTTACTGTGACTGAGAAAATGGAAGAGCCGGCAGGTATGGAGACCATGGAGTCGGAAGAAAAAGGATTTCCGGTGATTCCGGTTCTGATCGTTGTAGTGATTCTTATTGTGCTTGCAGCAGTTCTGGTAATCAGAAATAAAAAGAAGAAACAATTATTGTCAGAAGAAGAGGAGGGATTGTTAGATGAGCTGGATAGACCTTCTGAGGATGAGCAGCAGTAATTTAAAGAGGCGAAAGCTTAGAACCTTCCTGACGATTCTTGGTGTGCTGATTGGAACTACTTCCATTGTGGTAATGATTTCACTGGGACTTGGAATGCAGCAGGCTATTTATAAAGATGTGGAAATGTCCGGTGGGTTAAATACCATCAATGTGACAGGGGCAAGTGCCGGGGACAGTATGATTATATATCATAACGGTGGCGATTCTGAAGAGTCCGATAAACGAATTACGGACGAGGCACTGGAGGAGCTTAAGAAGCTGGAGCATGTGACAATGGTGATTCCGGTCTATGAAATGCCGGTCATTATGTTGAAGGGGCCGTATGAGGGATGGGCACAGCTGATCGGTATGCCGGAAGAAGGAATTGCAGCACAGAATCTGGAGCTTCGCCCGGGAGGAACCATCCCCAAAAGCGGCAGCAAGCTGGAGCTGATCTATGGAAATGGTATCATTACACAGTTTACGGACCGTTCTGGTAATAACCCTTATTGGGAGACCGGAGAACTTCCGGATATTGACCTGGAGAATGATTCTGTATTTCTTATTCTGGATCAGGACGGCTATTATCAGGCGAAGGATTCACAGGGAATGGCGGCGTCTCAGGGAGATGTGAAAGAAGGTGGGAATCAGAATGCTGTAAAGCCTGTACAGAAATATGCAGTCCGTTCAAGTGGAGTGTTGAAGGGCGACCCGGAAACCTATACGGCGGGATATTATAATGTATATTGTAATCTGGATACTCTGAAGCAGGTGCTGAAAAAGGAATTTTCAGGAAGAGTCATACCCGGACAGCCGACCACAAAATCTGGGAAAGCCTATCGGGAGTTTTCTTACTCTTATGCACAGGTAAAAGTGGATGATATTGAAGCGGTGGACAGTGTTGTATCAGCCATTCGCCAGATGGGTTACAATACCAGCACCAATGCAGAATACATGGAGAGCATGAAGGGGCAGCTTGCCATTATACAGGCTGTTCTCGGCGGCATCGGAGCAGTTTCCCTTCTGGTGGCAGCCATCGGTATAGCAAATACAATGATGATGTCTATCTATGAGCGAACCAAAGAGATAGGAATTATTAAAGTATTGGGATGCAGCCTTCGCAATATTAAGCAGATGTTTCTGATAGAAGCAGCATTTATCGGACTGATCGGAGGTGTGATCGGAAGTATCTTAAGTTATCTAATGTCGGCTGTAATCAATGCACTTACAGGGCATGGAGCGGCCATGGGTATGGAGGGTGTGAACATTTCTCATATCCCTGTATGGCTGGTGCTGGCGGCAATTGGTTTTGCTATGTTGGTGGGAATACTGGCAGGTTACTTCCCCGCACTTCGTGCAATGCGCCTGAGTCCGCTTGCCGCAATCAGAGGCGAGTAGGCATAGAAGCAGAGACTGTGAAGGATTATTCCTCAATCACATGGATCTCCAGATAATCAAAATCAATGGAGTCCACAAAGTTATCCTGATAAAAACGGGCTTTGTCGTGCCGTTTAAATTCCTGGACGGTACTGTCAAGCCAGATAGGCTTGCTTAAATCAAATTCATAACATATGGCATCCAGTGCATGGAAAATCTTATGGGTCCGGGTATCGTCACTGTCGTCGCAGATGACGGTATCCCGGACCATTCTGTTGTCTTTAAATTCTTTTGCCCATAAACGAAACATGAATCGGGCACCTCCTTTTGTATTGATGAATTTTAGTATAGCGGATTTAGCCGGGGAAGTAAAGAAGGACAAAAAAAGAGCTATCTGTGTATTCCAGATAGCCCCAAAAGAAAGGAATGAGAGAAAATTTATCTAAATGTTAGTTAATGTCTTTAGTCGACGCCGGCGGAAATCCAGACCATCTGTCGTGTACCTCCGTCGGCCCCTTTGTTTTGATGTATTTAGTATATAAAATAAATGTGGCTAAATTGTGACATCCTTCTAAAGAAATAGTGAAGATATCATTAGAAAGTTCTAAAATATCTAAAGAAAAAATGAAGGTCAGTGGATTGTTCAAAGAAAAACAATACTTGATTTCCCGGAATGAATGTGCTACACTTTGACAGGTGACAAGACAGTTGTAAAAATGATTGTAAACTATTAGGAGAGAGTACAATGGAAAAAGTGAAAAAAATATTGGATCGAATTTTTATTGATGGATTGAGCGGCATGGCGCAGGGACTTTTTGCTACACTGATCGTGGGAACGATTATTCAGCAGATAGGACAGCTTCTGGGTGGAAATATCGGGGATATGCTGTTTGTTCTCGGCAAAGTAGCAGCATCCCTGACCGGAGCAGGAATCGGAATCGGTGTAGCTTATAAGTTCAAGGAAAGCCAGCTTGTGGTAGTATCTGCAGCAACTGCAGGAATGGTGGGAGCATTTGCCAGCAAGCTCCTTGCGGGAACGGTACTGGTGGAAGGAACGATGGTCTATGCAGGACCCGGAGAGCCTCTGGGAGCATTTATTGCAGCATATGTAGGAATTGAGCTGGGACATCTGGTATCCGGAAAGACAAAAGTAGACATCCTGGTAACTCCGCTTGTAACTATCGGGGCAGGTTCCGCAGTGGGACTTCTTCTTGGACCACCGATCTCCGGATTCATGACAGGACTTGGAGCAATTATTAACTGGGGAACAGAGCAGCAGCCATTTCTGATGGGAATCGTTGTGTCTGTGCTGATGGGTATGATTCTGACTCTGCCGATCAGTTCAGCAGCCCTTGGTATCATTCTGAATTTGTCCGGTCTTGCGGCAGGAGCAGCTACAGTAGGATGCTGCTGTAACATGGTGGGATTTGCAGTTGCAAGCTATCGTGAGAACAAGATTGGAGGCCTTCTTGCACAGGGAATCGGAACATCCATGCTTCAGGTGCCGAATATTGTCAGAAAGCCGATTATCTGGCTTCCTGTTATTCTATCCAGTGCGATTCTTGGGCCAGTTGGAACGATGGTTCTTCATATGACAAGCAATGCGACAGGATCTGGTATGGGAACCGCCGGACTTGTGGGACAGATTATGACCTGGCAGACCATGATTCAGTCAGAAGCAGCAATGGTTGTACTGATTAAGATTCTGGTAATCCAGATTATTCTTCCGGCTGTTGTAACACTTATAATTTCTGAATTTATGAGGAAAAAGAACTGGATTAAGTTTGGCGATATGAAACTTGATTTATAAAACCTTGACTTATCAGGAGAAAATCCCTACAATAATTACATCAGGAAAAAAAACCGCATGGCATTCTTGATAGAAGCGCGATGCGGTTTTTTACAGACTAGAGAGAAAGCAAGGGAGATACAGATGTTAGGAACAGGTTTAATTCATATTTATTATGGAGACGGAAAGGGCAAGACAACAGCGGCGATGGGACAGGCAGTCCGGGCAGCGGGAAGTGGGCTCAAGGTACTGGTATTCCAGTTTATGAAGGATAATTCTTCCAGCGAGAGAAAAGCACTGGAACAGATTCCGGGAATTACCTGCCTTCCGGGAAAGCGCCATACAAAGTTTTACAGTCAGATGAATAAGGATGAAAAAGCAGAATACCGTCATTATAATACCAAGGCTCTGGATGAGATTATTAAATTCAGCGTTAATTTTGACGTACTGGTATTGGATGAGGCAGTCTGTGCGGTGGATCTGGGGCTTTTGAGTGAGAAAAAGCTGTTGGATTTTCTGAAACATAAACCGCGTGGTCTGGAAGTAATCATGACCGGCCACCATGTATCGGAAAATCTGCTTAATATGGCAAACTATGTTACGGAGATGTCCAAGGTAAAACATCCTTATGATGAAGGACGCACAGCCAGACAGGGAATCGAATTCTAGAGAGATTGTAATCCTTTTCTTAAATAACTGTGAAGTTTGTGACAATGTTTCCATATTGTGATATAATAACAATAATGAGATATATGTACGGCGCAACTCTTCGTCAGGAGAGGAGAGGATTGTATGGAAGCAGCAATTAAGAATTATGAGGATGTTGACAGCTGGAAGACAATCATGTTTCTGTATACGGCAGCACTTAAGGAAGTTGGAACAAAGCTTGAGATTCTGAATGATGAATTTCAGCATGTGCACAGCTATAATCCGATCGAGCATATTAAGACGAGGATTAAGACTCCGGAAAGTATTGTAAAGAAGCTGAAACGTAACGGACATGAGACATCCATAGAGAACATGGTCAAGTATGTTAATGATATAGCTGGGGTTCGCTTGATCTGCTCTTTTACATCCGACATTTACAAATTGGCAGAGATGATTGGAAATCAGAGCGACTTGAAGGTTTTGGCAATTAAGGATTATATTAAGAATCCGAAGGAAAGTGGCTATAAGAGTTATCATATGTTGGTATCTGTTCCGATATTTTTGTCGGACAGTGTAGTGGATACAAAGGTAGAGATTCAGATACGAACGATAGCAATGGATTTCTGGGCGAGCCTGGAGCACAAAATATATTACAAGTTTGAGGGGAATGCTCCGGAGTATATAAGCAGAGATTTAAGAGAGTGTGCCGAGATGGTGGCAACTCTGGATGAAAAGATGCTGTCGCTCAACAACGCTATTCAGGCGTGTCTGGAAGAGCCAGGAAGAGTTTAAGAAACGTACAGAGTGAATCAGAGAAAAAGATTGCGCGGGATGTGCAATCTTTTTTATATCTTTGGAATCTTTATACATAGCTTGCTTTTCATGTGGAAAGTAGAGTAAAATAAAACTAATATTTGTATCGACAGTAATAATGATGATAAAGATGGGGTGAAAAAATGGCAAAATATATTATGGCGCTGGATGCGGGGACTACCAGTAACAGATGTATTCTTTTTAATGAAAAAGGTGAGATGGTCAGTGTTGCACAGAAGGAATTTACACAGTATTTTCCGAAACCGGGATGGGTGGAACATGATGCGGACGAAATATGGTCTACCCAGCTTGGGGTTGCTGTGGAAGCTATGACAAAAATCGGAGCTGAAGCCGGAGATATTGCTGCAATCGGAATTACCAATCAAAGAGAAACTGCTATTGTGTGGGATAAGAATACAGGAGAGCCGATCTATCATGCAATCGTTTGGCAGTGCAGAAGGACGGCAGAGTATTGTGATAGTTTGAAGGAAAAAGGGCTGACTGAAAGTTTTCGAAAAAAGACAGGACTGATGATCGATGCTTATTTTTCCGGAACAAAGATCCGCTGGATATTAAATCATGTGGAAGGTGCCATGGAAAGAGCGAAGCGGGGAGAGCTGCTTTTTGGAACAGTGGAGACATGGCTGATCTGGAAGCTTACCAAGGGAAAGGTGCATGTGACAGATTATTCCAATGCATCCCGCACACTGTTATTTAATATTAATACGCTTCAGTGGGATGAGGAAATTCTGAATGAACTGGAGATTCCGATGTGTATGCTTCCGAAGGCTATGCCTTCAAGTTATATCTATGGAGAGGCAGATCCATCTTATTTTGGAGGGGCAATTCCCATTGCAGGGGCAGCCGGTGATCAGCAGTCTGCACTGTTTGGTCAGACCTGTTTCCGACCGGGTGAAGCGAAGAATACATACGGAACAGGATGCTTTCTGCTGATGAATACCGGGGAGAAGCCGGTGTTTTCTGAAAATGGACTGGTGACAACCATTGCCTGGGGTCTGGATGGAAAGGTGAATTATGCACTGGAAGGTTCAATATTTGTTGCAGGAGCTGCAATTCAGTGGCTTCGGGATGAACTTCATCTGATTGATTCGGCAGCCGACAGTGAGTATATGGCTCAGAAAGTGGAGGATACGAACGGATGTTACGTGGTTCCTGCTTTTACAGGGCTTGGTGCCCCCTATTGGGATCAGTATGCCAGAGGGGCTATAGTAGGCCTGACGAGAGGAGTGAATAAATATCATATTATCCGGGCAACATTAGAATCGCTGGCTTATCAGGTAAATGATGTGTTGAAGGCTATGGAGGCCGATTCCGGCATCTCTCTCAGTGCTTTAAAGGTAGATGGTGGAGCCAGTGCAAATGATTTTCTGATGCAGACGCAGGCAGACATTATTCAGGCTCCGGTAAATCGTCCTCAGTGTGTGGAAACTACCGCAATGGGAGCCGCTTACCTTGCCGGCCTGGCAGTGGGATACTGGAAGGATAAAGAGGATGTGATTCAGAACTGGGCAATCGACCGTACATTCAATCCGATGATTTCCGAAGAAAAGAGAGATGAGAAGGTGAAGGGATGGAATAAGGCTGTAAAACGTTCCTTTGACTGGGCAAAAGATGATGTGTAGATCGAAGATTTCAGAATTGAAGAATGTGAGGAGAAGGAAAAGTGGAGAAAAAGACATTACATTGCAAAATATGTAAGAACCAGTGTGAGATTACGGTAGAGATAGAAGATGATGAAGTTATCTCCGTAGATGGGAACGGATGCCTGAAGGGATTAATTTTTGCTGAAAGAGAAGCATTGAATCCGGAATAGAACCAAATTGTTATAATCAACAAAAACCAATTATTATAGTAGACAAAAATGGTGAAATGTACTAAAATAGTGTTATTGACATTAGACTAAAGGACGGAGGTAACAAAAGTATGAAGGGAAATGTAATTGTAGGACAGTCTGGCGGCCCAACAGCTGCGATCAACTCCAGCCTGGCGGGCGTTTACAGAACAGCTAAGGATCGTGGAGCAAAGAAAGTGTATGGAATGCTTCATGGTATTCAGGGCTTATTACAGGAGAGATATATTGATCTGTCTGAATATATTAAGACGGAACTGGATGCAGAATTATTAAAGAGAACACCAGCAGCTTTTCTGGGATCCTGCCGTTATAAACTGCCGGAGATTCATGAGGATCGCGCTGTTTATGATAAAATTTTCAGTATTTTGGATAAATTGGAGATTGAGGCATTTATTTATATTGGTGGTAATGATTCCATGGATACTATCAAGAAATTATCTGATTACGCAATCATTACCGGACATCCGACCAGATTTGTAGGATGCCCGAAGACAATTGATAATGACCTTGCACTGACAGACCATACGCCTGGATATGGAAGTGCAGCAAAGTATATCGGTACATCTGTGAAAGAAATTATCCGGGATGGTTTCTGTCTGGAATACAGCAGAGGTCTGGTAACAATCGTAGAGATTATGGGACGTAATGCAGGATGGCTTACCGGTGCGGCAGCTCTTTCTAAAGGCGAGGATTGTGACGGACCGGATCTGATCTACCTGCCGGAGCGTATATTCGATCTGCATGAGTTCAGTGACAGGGTGAAGGCACTCCTGGAGAAAAAATCATCAGTTGTTGTTTGTGTATCCGAGGGTATCCGCACTGCAGACGGTCAGTATGTATGTGAGCTTGGAAACAGTATCGATTTTGTGGATGCATTTGGTCATAAGCAGTTGTCCGGAACGGCTTCTTATCTTGCAAGCTTTATCGCAGGTGAGACTGGATGTAAGGCACGTTCTATCGAGCTTAGTACACTGCAGAGATCCGCATCTCATGCAGCATCCCGTGTAGACATTCTTGAGGCATATCAGGTTGGTGGTGCAGCTGTAAAAGCAGCAGATGAAGGGGATTCCGGTAAGATGGTAGTTCTTCAGAGACTGTCTGATGATCCGTATCAGTGTGGTACAGAAGTGAAAGATGTTCATAAGATTGCTAATGACGAGAAATTAGTACCAGGTGAGTGGGTAACGGAAGATGGAACTTATGTAACAGATGAGTTTGTTGCATATGTGCGTCCGTTGATTCAGGGCGATGTATCTCCTGTTATGGTAGATGGTATCCCAAGACATCTGTTCAGACCATATAATCTGTAATTATTATCGTTAAATATAAGAGAGTTCAGAATCCCTGCGTTGTGTGGTATGTGGCGCGGGGATTCTTATTTTGCTCTAAAAGAAACTATTTTTTGGTAAGGGAGATGATAATTTGAACAAAAATAAATATGAAATTGATATGTGCAATGGTTCCATCATGGATAAGTTGATATCTTTCTCATTACCGCTTATGCTTTCAGGTATGCTGCAGCTGATGTTTAATGCCGTCGATATTATTGTTGTGGGAAGATTTGCCGGAAGTCAGGCATTGGCGGCAGTCGGTTCCACGACGGCTCTTATCAATGTGTTTACATATCTATTTATTGGAATCTCAATGGGGACAAATGTACTGGCAGCTCAATTTTTTGCTGCAGGAAAAGCGCGGCAGATGTCGGAGACAGTACATACATCAATTGCATTTGCGACGGTCAGTGGAATTGTTATGGTTTTTGTGGGAATATTTTTCTCCAGGCTTGCGCTTGAGTTGATGGAGACCCCGGCAGATGTTATTGATCAGTCTGCACTTTACATGCAGATTTATTTTCTTGGAATGCCGTTTTTTATGCTTTACAATTACGGTGCGGCAATTCTAAGAGCTGTAGGCGATACGAAGCGTCCGCTGATTTTCCTTATTATATCCGGAGTGATCAATGCGGTACTGAACATGATTCTGGTCATTATATTTGACCTTTCTGTAGTCGGAGTGGCTGTTGCAACAGTGATATCACAAATGATTTCCTGTATTCTGGTTCTGCGTTGTCTATATCGTTCGGAAGGAAGCTACCAGCTCAGGCTTTCAAAAATGATGATAAAGACCTGCTATTTGAAACAGATTTTCCGGGTAGGAATACCTGCGGGAATTCAGAGCATGGTCATTAATTTTTCAAATGTACTTCTGCAGTCATCCGTAAATTCTTTTGGCTCTATAGCTATGGCCGGATATACAGCGGCAAATAATATTTTAGGGTTTTTGTTTGTGGCAGTTAATTCCGTTACACAGACATGTATGAGTTTTACCGGTCAGAATTTTGGAGTCAGAAAATATAAACGAATGGATAAAGTGCTGACAGACTGTATCATGTTGAGTATTGTTGTCTCGCTTGTATTAGGATGTGGCTCTTACATATTTGGTAAGGAGATTCTTAGAATTTATACAGAGAATACAGAAGTAATCCGTTGTGGTATGGAAATATTGTCTTATACTACAGTTACCTATTTTTTATGTGGATTAATGGATTTGTTTCCCGGAGCTATGCGGGGAATGGGATATTCTGCCGTACCGATGATTCTGTCAATTGTAGGCACAGTAGGTGTCCGAATTGTGTGGATATTCGGAATTTTTCCACGTTATCGATCACTTTCAGTGTTATTTATATCTTATCCGGCATCATGGCTGCTGACGATTATCATGCAGGTAATCTGTTTTTATTTTGTGCGGAAAGCGGTGCATGGGAATGGAAAAAATAAAATGTAATAAAAATGATAAAAACCACTTGATTTTTTGTGAAAAATAAATTAACATAACTATCACACTTATGTAATCATTAAGAAAGGAGTAAAAACATGGAAGAACGAAGTAGTTACGAAGTTCTGAAGCTGGTGATGAATGGTGAGAGATGTTATGTCAGTACGGATTATGTAAGAGGAAGACCATTGATACAATGGCTGAAATATCATTCCAGAATTCCGAAAGAACAGATGTATCAGTGGCTTCTTGAGATTATCCGGCAGTTAGAGAATTTTCACAGGTGCAGAGAGAACCCCTGTTATCAGTATTTAAATCCATATAGTATCATTGTAACAGAGGAAGAAAGGCTGCTTCTCCTGGACGTGGGGAGTGGAAATCAGGAGGATATACTGCATCAGATGCAGAGGCGGAAAATAAGAGAAAATTTTCTTTCGCCGGATAATCAGTATTATCAGAAGACTACGGAACGGGAAGATGTCTACAGTCTGGGTAAGACATTTCAATATATTCTGGCTGTAACCGAGACAGACCCGCCGCTTACACGTCGGGAAGAAATTAGATTTCAAAAAATTATTTCAAAATGTCTGAATCAAAAATCTGGGAAACAATATCAAACCATTCGGGAAGTATCAGAACATTTTCCAAAAAGAAAAGAACAAAGTAATCATCAAAAAAGGAATAGGAGGACATGGATCATTGCGGGAGTTGCAGGTTTATTTTTTATATTAACTACAGGATTCGTTCTCCGGTCTCATGACAGACAGGCAGAAAAAGTAATGAAGACCAGTTATTCAGAAGACAGTCCATCAGAAAAATCAGCTTCCGCTAAAAAGAGTTTAAAAGAAGCAGATACAGGGACAGAGCTGGAGAAGAAAAATCAGGAAGAGAAAGAGCTGGTCTATGATATGGGGTTTCTCTATCTTCTGGAGATAGAGGATTATGGGAAGAGCAGGGAGGTCTTTGACAGATTAGACGATGATCAGCTGGCAAAAGATTTTGTTAAGCTGTCTGATATCCTGATGAGGCAGCAGGACAATATTCGCAGCAGAGAATTGGAAATGTTGTTGACAGAAATGGAAGAGCAGATTCCGGATAGAAAGGATGAGAGATATTATCTGAGTTTATTAAAGGGATATGCTTTTCTGGATACGGAGGAAGCATGGGCAGAGAAGGTGAGGCTGTGCGAATACTGTTTGAACATGAATGAGTGGAAGGTGCAGGACAGAGAACATGAAAAAGAGAAAGAAATAAAAGAAATCCTGGCGTCTGCCTGTGAAAGGACCGGTAATATGGAAGGCGCAAAACAGCAATATATGGAATTGCTTGAGATGGAAGTGGGAGAGGAAAGAAAAAATCTGTACCAGAAGCTTGTGGTGTTACTGAAAGAAATGAAGGAGACAGATAAAGCTGTCGAGGTTTGTCAGAAAGGGATAACAGAATATCCGGACTCTATGGAGATGAAAAACACTCTAATCCGGATTCAGTGTGCTGATGCATCGCTGGATCGGCAGATTTGTGCAGATACAGTGAAAAAATTGCTTGCAGATAGTCCGGGACTGGGAGAAACAGAGGAATTCCAGAAGCTGAAACAGGAGTATGAAATTCGTGTGGAAGGAGAAGAGGTATGGGTCGGAAAATAAAAAAACAGATTCTTTTATTAATACTGGTGCTTACGGCAATATACTGGCAGCAGGAATATATGGGGTGGAAGGAAATATTTGCACAGGAAATCAGTGTGGAGCAGGAAGAACCGGGGATGGAAGAGCCTGACGAAGAAGAGATTCAGGAGCCGTTGGAAAAATATGAGCTTTGGTACTCGGAAGCAGGAGGAGAAAACGGATATTATACATCCATCCCAGAGCTGAAGCTTCGGCATATGGATCAGAGAGGGTGCACCAGATACCGGATGGTGGATGGTACAGGGGCAATAAGAGAAGGACAGTTAAGTCATGGAGAGGAAATCTGCATACATGATGAATTTACAGATGGAGAGAACAGGATAATGATATGGATGGAAGATATGCAGACGGAGAACGATGAGGGGGACATCAAATTTCCGGTTCGGCAGGACGAACAGGAAATCGTCTTTATGATCGACACACTTCCTCCGCAGCTGCAGGTAAATACTCCACAGGGAAATGATTTCTGGTATCAGATGAGTACATCTGTTTCGGTAAGAGGCGTGGATAGTGCTGAAAATGTTTGGAACAGTGGAGTAAAAAAGATTGCATGCTATGTAAATGGAAACTGGATAGGAGAATATGAGAACAGTGAGGGAATATTCCTGATTCAGTCTCCTTCGATAGGAGGACAGGCAAATGAGGTTGTATTAACAGCAACTGATTATGCGGGAAATCAATCGAATCACGTTTGCAGCCTTTATATTGATCAAAAACCACCTCTGGTAAGTATAGAAGGAATAGAGGATTATATGATCACTGCGAACCCTGTACGGATAGAATATATTGCCAGAGAGGAAAATGCTCTAAGCGGTTTTGAGACGAAGACCGTATGGAAGGATGTAGATGGAAAAGAACAGATAATTCCAGCAGAAGAAGGGAAGGAAACAGAAGGAAACAATCAAAAAAGCATTGGACAGATATTAGACCGGGATGGGCTTTACCGTATGGAAATTCGTGCGGCAGATAAAGCCGGGTTTGAGAGTAGCACATCAGCGCAGATTATTATAGACAGTCAGAATCCGGTTATACTAAAGCTGGAAGAAATTGATGGGACTTACCTCCAGGAATTTGCCTTTTCCTACACTGCGGAAGAATGCATTCAGGATTACACCAGTTATACATATGAAATGCGGCTGGATGATAATCTGTACAGTTCCGGCAGCTGGATTACCCGGGAAGGATATCATCAGTTGCAGATATCAGCTGTAGATGCGGCAGGAAATCAGTCTGTGGCAAAAGCCGGATTTGTTATAGACACGACAGAACCGGTCATTCAGATACTGGGGGTGGAGGACGGAACTGCATACGAGGAAAAAGCGGAAATTTCTGTCCAAACAGAAGATTCGCAGGATAAGATAGAAAGCATTGTGGTAAACGGAACATCTCTGGGAATTAAAGGCGGGAAAAGAAGCTATACATATGAATTTACAGAATATGGAACTTATGAAATTATTGTAAATGCTATAGACCTGGCTGGAAATAGAGCCGAAAAAAGAGTAATGTTTGAAGTGCGTGCAAAGGAAACGGCAGTAGAGAAAATCCTGAAACCTGTGAAAAAATCTCTGGGATTTGATACGGATACATTTACGAAGAAATCAGATGGTGAATTAGAAGAAACAAAGGAAAGAGGACACTTAAGAATTTTTATCGTGCTGGCTGTTTTGGGAGCGATAGTTGTGGTGACAGGAATATATAGAAAAGAAAAAACCTTATAAAAGGGAGGATGCCGGGTAACTGTTTGATCAGTCCCCGGCACGTATTATGAAAAAGTTTATTCCAAATAGTATTTTATACTAGTAAGTGGTCTGTGTGTTTTTCAAATCTATTCTTCATTTGATGATTTTAGTATACGCGACAGCTGTGAAGAAAACGTGTTCAATAAATGAAGGTTTTTTGAAAGATAAATGAACAAATTATGAACAAATAATAGTGATACATAATTTTGGAAAGCTTTTAGCAAGATTTTACAAAACTTTGTGTTGGAAAAACCTGTGGAATGATTTATACTGTTAAAAGTGTTTGAAGTTTTGAGAGTAATTGCGAACTGAAAGGAGACAAAGGATGAAATATATTTCATTTGCAATTCCATGTTATAATTCACAGGAATATATGGCACATGCTATCGAGAGTATCCTGCCGGGCGGAGATGATGTTGAAATTCTCATCGTAAATGATGGTTCAAAGGACAATACGTCAAAAATCGCCCATGAATATGAAAAGAAATATCCGAATATAGTCAGAGTAATTGATAAGGAAAACGGAGGACATGGAGATGCAGTTAATGCAGGTCTTCGTAATGCTTCCGGCAAGTATTTTAAGGTTGTGGACAGTGATGACTGGGTAAAAGAGGGATCGCTTCATCGAATCCTGAGAGTGCTGCGGGACTTTGAAGAAGAAGACCAGGAAATTGATATGCTCATTGCCAATTATGTATATGAAAAAGAGGGGGCAGAGCACAAGAAAGTAATTCATTATAGGAATGTTCTTCCTCAGGATGAGATATTCCGCTGGTCTGATGTGGGACGATTCCATCTGGATCAATATATTTTGATGCATTCTGTTATTTATCGTACGGACATGCTGAAGCTCTGCCAGTTGGAACTTCCGAAGCATACATTTTATGTGGATAATATCTATGTATACTATCCGCTTCCACATGTACGGAAGATGTATTACATGGATGAAGATTTTTATCGGTATTATATTGGCCGTGAAGATCAGTCTGTTAATGAAAAGGTTATGATCAAGCGGATTGACCAGCAGATTTTCGTGACGAAGAAAATGATCGATATGTATCAGATGAAGGAGATTACAAATAAGAAGCTTAGAAATTATATGATTAATTATCTGGCTATTATGATGACAGTTTCTTCTATTTTATTGATTCGATCTAAAGAAAAGGAAAATCTGGACAAGAAAAAGGAGCTTTGGCTGTATTTAAGGACAAAGGATCCGAAAACCTTTTTCCGTATCCGTTATGGCATTCTGGGACAGACTATGAACCTTCCGGGGAAATCCGGAAGAAAAATTTCTTCTCTGGCATATACCATTGCAAGAAGATTAATTGGATTTAATTAGTATATTTTTATCGCCATGTCACATACTATTATTGGAAAAGTAAGGAGGGTGTGTCATGGCGATTCATTTTATGGAGAGTAAAACGAAGGAAAATCTGATGAAAGCATTTGCAGGAGAAAGCCAGGCGAGAAACAGGTATACAATGGCGGCGGAAAAAGCGGATGAGCTTAAAATGCAGGCAGTCCGAAATGTTTTTCTGTTTACGGCCGACCAGGAGCGGGCGCATGCTCAGCGTTTCTATGAATTACTTGGGGAGGCGCAGGGAACTACCATTGATATTTGTGGCGGATATCCGGTGGATAAAAGCGATACTCTTGTGGATCTTCTGCAGGCGGCAGTCCACAATGAGATGGAGGAATATGAGGATGTCTATCAGGCGTTTGGTGACACTGCAAAAGAGGAGGGATTTATGAAGATTGCCTCTGCTTTTTATCGTACAGCGGAGGTGGAATTTACGCATGCAAAGCGTTTTGGGAAAATACTGGAACTGATAAAAAGTGGAAAATACTTCGAGAGTGAGGCAACAGGAATGTGGATGTGCCTCAACTGCGGATATATTTACACCGGTAAGAAAGTCCCGGATGTCTGTCCGCTTTGCCGACACGATAAGGGATATTTCATTCCGCTTTGTATGGCGCCGTATACCTGTTCTGAAATTACGGACGGGAGAAAGGCCTGTTATAAACAGTAATGAGGATGGGCCGGCTTTCATAGGATATCAGGGAGAGGATTAATCGGAGGAAACTATGGCAAGTCAGAAGGCGGAAAATCTGTTGAATCTTGCGCTGGATGCGACAGAAGAAGAGAGAGAAAAATCACTGGAGTTGGAAGTGGGATATAATCCTATTGAGCGGGAGTGGGATCTGATTATTAAATATTCCGGCAGCCTGGAGGCTGTTCGGGAAATCGCAACCCGCGTGGATGAACTTTTAAATGAATATGCGATTATCACCATTCGGGAATCTCAGATAGACAGACTGGCTGCGCTTCCGCAGGTAGAATACATTGAGAAGCCCAAAAGATTATTTTTTCAGGTGGAGACCGGGAAACGGGTATCCTGTATCAATGAGGTACAGGATGCCCGTTTTTCGCTGTTCGGACAGGGAGTGCTGATTGCCGTGGTGGATTCAGGGATTGACTATACACTTGCAGATTTCAGAAAGGCAGATGGGACTACCAGGATCCGTACTCTGTGGGATCAGACTACGGGGAAGGAGTATACCCGGGATGAAATTAATCAGGCGCTGGAGGCTTCTACAGAGACAGAGAGAAGAGCGCTTGTGCCAGAAATGGATGTGTCGGGACATGGAACCGCTGTGGCCGGGATTGCGGCGGGAAGTGGAGAAAGACCAGGTGTTGCACCGGAGAGTGAGTTGATCATTATAAAGCTTGGAAGTCCCAGGCAGGATGGATTCCCAAGAACAACGGAGCTGATGCAGGGGGTGGATTTTGCTGTGAGAAGATCTCTGGAGTATCAGATGCCTATGGTAATAAATCTGAGCTTTGGCAATACCTATGGTTCTCATGAGCCATATTTCAGATGGGAGTTTATGGAAATTTTATAAAATCATAAGAATTAAATAATTTTTTTAATACTTTTCTTGCAAAATTTGTCGACTTTTGGTATTGTATATATGTATGTTTTCAAAAAAATATAGGAGGGTACTATAATGGGAAACGCAAAAAAAGGCAGACCATTTGGCTTTTATGTATGTGCTCTTGGATTCACATTTGAAAGATGTGCATTCTATACAGTAAAATACTTATTAGCTATGTGGATCGCTACAGAAGCTATGGCTGGAGGTCTTGGACTTTCAGACGCAGAAGGAGCTGCAGTATCAGCATCATTCGTTGCATGGACTTACATCACACCATTGATCGGCGGATACATTGCAGACCATTTCATCAGCCCAAGAATCTGTGTGGCATTAGGAATGATTCTTATGGGAGCTGGTTATCTCGTTGCATGGAGAGCAACATCACTTAGCATGGTTTGGGTTATGATCGTGCTTGTAGCTGTCGGTACAGGTTTCTTCAAGGGAAATCTTTCAGGAATTAACGGTTTGTTATTCCACAGCCAGGACGAATTGGATTCTGCATTCTCAATCCAGTATTCATTCGTTAACATTGGTTCATTCATTGGAACAACATTTATCGCAATTCTTGCAACAACAGGACTTTTCGGAATTAAGACAAGCTTTAATACCGTATTCCTGATCTGTGGATTGTTCCTTCTTTTTGATGCTTTCTGGTTCATCTTTGTTGGTGGAAAAGCACTTGGGGAGACTGGTAAGGTTCCATTTAAGAAAGACCAGAGAGAATTTGCTCACGCCGATGACAAAAAGGGAGAGAATGCACCTCTTACTACAGGAGACAAAAAGAAAATTGCAGCTATCATCCTTGTAACATTATTCTCAGTTGTATTCTGGATGCTGTGGTACATGGCTTACATGCCGGCATACTACTACTTCGGATACGGTGACGGAGATTCCTTCCTGAATAAAGCAAACTGGATGATCGGTAACTTCCTGATTCCGACATCATGGTTTGACTCAGTTAACGCATTTGCATGTATGGCACTTGGTCCGATACTTGCTGTTGTATGGGCTAAGCTTGCAGCAAGACCGAAGGGAGACCTTAGCATGTACAAGAAGACAGCACTTGGCTGTGGACTTCTTGGAGTATCCTACCTGGTAATGGTAGTTGCTAACATCGTTGCCGGAGAAGGACAGTGTTCTGTTCTTTGGCTTGGACTTGTTTGTCTGTTGATGTCAGTTGGAGAGATGGTATTCTCACCACTTGGAAACTCATTCATCAGCAAACTTGCGCCGGCAAAAGTACTTGGATTGCTCCTTGGTTTCTGGCCGATCGCTGTATTCTTCTCACAGAAGATTTATCCTAGTGTTTATAACTGGACAAAAACACAGGATTTCAACTTTGCATACGGACTCCTCGGAGGCGTTGTAGTTGTATTTGGTGTTGTTCTCTGGATGCTCAGTGGAAAACTTGACGCATGGGCAGAAGAAGAGTAAAAGAAACGAAATAATAAAAATGGGACAGGAAAAAATTTCCTGTCCTTTTTTTGTAACAGAGAAGTTCCGAAAGGATTTCTCTGTTACATCAATTATAGTTGTTTTTAATCTTCGAATGGAAGAATAATCAGATCTTTTGGATATTTGTTTAATACTTCACATCCATCTTCTGTGATGATAACAAGGTCTTCAATACGAACACCAATATTTTCTTCCGGAAGGTAAATACCAGGTTCGATGGAGAAGCACTGTCCCGGCTTGATGATTGCTTCATTTACAGAAGAAACATCGCCCCATTCATGGTCTTCCAATCCACAGGAGTGTCCGGTTCTGTGAGTGAAATATTCTCCAAAGCCTTTCTCTGTGATGTAATCTCTGCAGGCAAGGTCGACATCTTTCATTTTATTTCCCGGTTTTGCAGCGGCAATACCACGAGCTTCAGCTTCACGTACAATCTCATATACCTCTCTTGCACGGTCAGAAACTTCTCCGAGGAAGAAGGTTCTTGTCATATCAGAAGCATAATTGTCTTTGAATCCACCGATATCTAATAATACACAATCTCCGCGTTTTCCTTTGGAATCATCTGTTACATGATGTGGGTCAGCTGCACCTCCTGCATAAGCAGTGATCGGGTCGAAGGAAACACCTTCACATCCATGAGCAGCGTAGATTTCTCTTGCTTTTGCATTCAGTTCTTTTTCTGTAAGACCCTGGTTTACATATTTTACAAGATCAGCCATTACATCATCATTGATCTTGGAGGAAATACGAAGAAGTTCGATTTCCTTCTCATCTTTAATCTGACGAACTGTATCTACAATAATGGAGCCGTTTACAAATTTGCTGCCTGCGCCTAATTCCTGAAGACGAAGTAAGAATTTTGCAGGCCATGTTTTGTCGATACCGATAGGCTGAGTTTTGTCAATAAACTGGCTCATAATCTCAACACCGTCTTCGATATCATCATAATATGTAATTTCAACGCCCAGATCCTTTTTCTGTGGGAAGAGCTTGTTGATCATCATATGGTTGTCACCATTTACATTGATGTAAAGGGCAAGAAGTCTCTCTCCCGGGAAAATCCATGCTCCTGTTAAATAGAATATAGAAACAGGGTCAGATATAATCATCTGTGGCATGTCCTGTTCATTCATTGCTGCAACGATTCTTGATAATTTTCCTTGATCCATTTTTTAAATCCTCCTGATTTGTTAATCATTTTTATTGAGCCATTTAATCAGCTCTTCAATATATTCCTCTGTCTCCTCAACAAAACACATATGTCTTGAGTGGGCAAATAAATGCCATTCTGCATTCGGAATATTATCGTACATATATTTTGCCACAACCGGTGAACAAAGGTCTTCTGCACCGTTAAAAATCATGCAGGGAGTGTCAATGCTTTTGATTTCTTCCGCATAATCATAGTCCTTAAGAGAACCGTTAGGAGTAAATTCGTTATTGCCCCATCCGTATACATATGATTCGGAACCGGCACGTTTTGGTCTGGTAAGACATTCAGGAGAGTTCTCATCGGGAGCTCCATTACAGAATCGATCCATGAATTCAGCAACGGCTTTGTCGTAAGCTTCTCCGGAATAGTTACCGGTACGCTCAGCTTCCGCAATCGCTTCCTGTGTTTCCTTTGTTAAATATTTCATCCGGCGGTGATGTTCATCCGTCCAGATCTTATTATGTGAGAGTGTGCTGGAAAGAATAAATGATTTTACACCCTCATGCTTGTAATCGCAGGCGTAAATGATGCACATCATTCCACCCCAGGACTGCCCAAGGATATGACACTCTTTCAATCCAAGGTGTTCGCGGAGAGCTTCCAGTTCCTCCATCCATGTTTTTTTGGTCCACATTTCAGGACATCCGTCCAGATAGGAATTTCCACAGCCAATCTGATCATACATGATAAGCTGTCTGTCATCCATATCAGCAATGCAGTCCAATACCTCAAAATAGTTGTGTGTAGAGCCCGGGCCGCCGTGAAGAAGAATCAAAGGAGCTTTTCCATTGTTCTTATTCTCACCTACAATTCTGTAGTAGGTTTCGTGACCAAGGTAAGGCATATAGCCTTCGGTAATTTTTGCCATTTTATAACCTCCCTGTGGGACAGGAAAATGTCCTTTGCTGTCCCGTTTTGTCATGCATATATAGTTTAACATATATATAAATTTTTTGCCAGTATGAGCATCGCATGTGGGAGGAAAAATTTCAAAGAGAAAACAATTCAAATTGTACAATCCTGAAAGCATAGATTTTATAGACGTTTGATGAAAGTAAGGGTGTCATATGTATCAGATGGCAGCGTATTGCCGTGTATCAAAGGATGATGGCGAAAATAAAATCAGTGAAAGTATTGAGAATCAGCTGAAGCTGATCCGGGAGTATATAGAAAAATCGGATGATATGGAACTTGCTGATATTTACATAGATGATGGCTATTCTGGGCTTTATTTTTCAAACAGACCGGAGTTTCAAAGAATGATGGAAGATATTTACAAAGGGCGTATTCAGGGGATTATTACGAAAGATATCTCCAGGTTGGGACGCGAACATATCGAAACAAGTAACTATATGGAACGGGTATTTCCAGCATTGAAAATCCGGTATATTGCTATCCTGGATGGTGTGGATTCTGTTTCCCATCAGAATGAGGAACTGGCTCAGTTTAAGACGTTATTTAATGACATGTATAGCCGGGATATTTCCCGGAAAATCAAAGGTGCACTTACCGTACAGAAAAAACGGGGACAATTTATGTCGGGATTTGCCCCGTATGGTTACATGAAAAATCCGGATGATAAGCATCGGTTTCTGGTGGATGAAGAAGCTGCCAGGGTGGTCCGGAGGATTTATTCCATGTATCTGGCCGGCTACTCCAAAGGAGGAATAGCCAGAATGCTGAATGAGGAAGGAGTACTTACTCCCTCGGAATACAAGCGGAAAGTACAGGGACTGAAATATGCAAATGCAAAGCAGAAGCCAGGTGCAGAAGGCTGGGCATATCCTACAATCCATGTGATTTTAAAAAACAGGGTCTATACGGGAGCTATGGTGCAGCATAAGTCGGAGAAACTTTCCTACAAAATGGAAAAGTACCGCTATATTCCGGAAGAACAGCAATATATTGTGGAAGGAATGCATGAGCCGATTATCAGTAAAGATATCTTTGAACAGGCGCAGGAAATCGGGAAAAAGAGAACCCGGACACCGGGATTTGGAGGTGAGGTAAAAAAAGTAAATCCTTATGCAGGGATTCTTGTCTGTGGAGACTGCGGATACAATCTTCAAAGAGTTACCGGCAGAGACGGTTATGAATGCAGTACATATCATAAGAAAGGGAATGCTTTCTGCCGGTCACATTTTATGAAAAAAGAAACTTTGGACTCCATTGTGAAAACGGAGATGGAAAAGGAGGGCAAATCTGAGACGATTTCGGAAGTGACGAGAGAAATGGTAATCGAAAAGATTGAAAAAATCACAGTTTACAGTGGCAGAAATGTTGAAATTGTTTTTAAATAAAATCCCCTTAATTATAAGGAACACATGACGGAACTTCCCTTTTAGAAAGATATCTGGATGATGTATCCAATCTGGGGAGAATCAGTATCTGTGTGGGAACAGGAAATGAAGGAAGGGGAGCAGGCCATACGTCAGGTGTCTTGAGGGAAGGGCAGAGAGAGACAATAGAACTGGCAGTGCAGGAGAGGCAGACGTCTTTCAATATTCAGATATGGAAGTCCTATACGGATGAAGCGGCTATATCTCTGGTGTCTCCTTCAGGAGCGCAGGCAGGCCCGTTTCGGGAGGTGCTGGGACCTCAGCGGTTTGTGTTGGGACAGACGGAGATTCTCCTTTATTACGGCGAACCGAGTCCCTATAGTGTAAGACAGGAAATATTTATTGATCTGATTCCGAGGGAGAGCTATGTGACAACAGGAATCTGGCAGATTCTTCTGGATGCGGGAAGAGTAGTAGATGGGAATTATGAGATGTGGCTTCCCAGTGAAAATGCGCTGAATGCCGGGACTGGATTTCGTTATCCGGTTCCGCGGACTACGCTGACGATTCCTTCTACAGCCTCCAGAGTAATTTCGGTAGGTGCGTATGATGCAAGGACATTTACCTATGCAGATTTTTCCGGACGGGGGACTACCGGACAGGGGACGGAGCCCATGTCCGGAAATCTGATAAAGCCGGATATTGCGGCACCGGGGGTGGGAGTGATAACGGTGGCAGCAGGAGGCGGGTATGCACCGGTTACAGGAACATCCTTTGCCACGCCTTTTGTGACAGGTGGGGCGGCTCTACTGATGGAGTGGGGGATTGTGAGAGGGAATGATCCGTATCTTTATGGGGAGAAGGTGAAAGCGTACTTAAGGAGAGGGGCAAGACAATTGCCGGGATATGAGCAGTGGCCCAATAATCAGTTGGGGTATGGGGCGCTGTGTGTGGGGGATAGCCTGCCGATATAAACTGCCTTTTATAAGTATAATGCAAATAATGATAAATTAGTGTTGAATTTATGTGGAGAATAGTCAGAATAGGAGTACTATGAAAGAAAACAGCAGATATGCTTGAAACGGGAATGCTTCGGCGTTCTTTTGTATTTATGCTAACGGCTGCATTTACGATGCTGTTAGGCACATTGATAGATGGTATTGTGATCGGGAGTGTTCTGGGAGCAGAGGCTATGGCTGCCTATGGATTAATCAATCCTGTTGTGATTGCTGTCAGTGCTTTTTTTGGAGCTGTTCCAATTGTGAACATGTTGAGCGGTGCGAATTCTTCCGCCGGAATGCTGGATATGGGCTGCAGATATTTGCGGGGACTGTCTGGTGGCGTTTGTTCTCGATTGGGGAATGTTTGGAATGGGAATGACGACATCTGTAAGTAATTATGCGGCGCTTTTAGTCTTGCTCGGGCATTTTCGTGAAAAGGATATTGTATTGAAATTTTCATTTCGCGGTATTCCATGGAAGAGCCTGGGGAAGGTGATAACAATGGCGGTAGCGGCACTGGGAAGAGCGGTGCTTATGGTGACAGGAGTGTTATATGGGGAAGAAGACAGGAATGAAATTCGTAAAATTATCATGCTACCAGACGCCTTTGGAAAGCGAATCTGTTGTTGGTTTTGGAAAGCTTGGTCCTGCTTGTCTTTTTTGCTCAGATATTTTCGAAAACAGCACTTGGGATTACTGGCGTATGGCTCTCTTTTCCGGCAGCAGAAATTGTGACAGTTTTTATTCCGATATTATGGAATGTTATTAAAAATAAAAACATTTCTTTCTCTTTGGAATCATTGCTGGATTTTTCAAACGGTTTCGGAAACATTGGAGATTCGTTTGAAATGACTGTTGAAAATAGTGCTCAGGTGACAGAGGCATCACAGCTTGCCAGAAAGTTTTGTGATGAACATGAGGCAAAGGAGAGAACATCCTATGTGATATCTCTTTCAGTTGAAGAAATGGTTGGTAATATTGTTGAATATGGGTTTGCGGATGGTAAGAGGCATATTGTAAGTGTTAAGTTATTCTATAAAAATGAGCAGTTTCTTCTGAGAATTCGGATGATTATGAAAATGGCAAATGATGTGGAGTATCAGAATGCATTAAATGTCAATAATCTTCTGATTAAGGTGAATTCCTGATGCATTTGAAGAAAAATTAAGAGCAGAAATTGACGATTGACACATTTCAAGAAGAACTTGGTGGTTGTCAATCGCCGTTTTTAGTAGATCATAAAAACACTTTAGTTTTCAAGAAATTCCTGAATATACGGAAGTGCAGCCCCGATTGCAATATTATGCTTTGGCATTTTACTGATACGAAGAAAATCAGAAGGTTCATCGAATGGAGTCATTTGATGAATTTTTTCATGTAAAAATGCAAGATCACTTTCGCACAGATAGGGGGCCAGGTAACCTCCGAGTATAAAATCAGTATCGAAGATCAGGTGAAGCATATTAATTGCTTTTGCAAGATTTGTCAGGAAATGATTCCAACGGATCATATAAGAGGAATCCTCCAGTCTCAGATACTTGAAAAAGTCATCCAGGGTTTCATTTTTGTTTAACAGTGCATTGAGAGAGCAAAGTGTTTCCATGCATCCGCGTTTTCCGCAGTAGCATAATGCTCCATCAGATTGCATGTTAATGTGCTCAATTGTGGAGCTGTGTCCATGCTTTCCTGCTAAAATCATTCCTTTTGAGATGATAGCTGCTCCCAGATGATTACTTATTGACAGATAAAATGCGTCTTCAAGTTCCGGGGAAATCCATAATTCAGAAACAGCAGCACTCTCTGCATCATGTACAAAGGAACAGGGAAAAGGAAGGTATTTTGTAAAAACATTGATAGAAAGTTCGGTACATGACAGTATCTTGCCGTATATTACCGTTTTTTTGTCCGGAGAAATCAACGCCTGCATGGCAAATCCAACGCCAAGAATCTGATGATCCGATAAATGCATGGAATTTATAAAATTAAAAATTTTGTCACACACAGATTGGTAATACATTTCTGCATTTTCATAATTAATTGCAAATGCCAGACGGCTGATTTTCCTGCCGTAGAGGTCGACTGCAATCATTTTCACTTCATCTTTTAAAATTTCCACACCAATCCCTACGCGATAATCTGAGACAATAGAGTATGCAGAGGCTTTTCGACCAACGTATTCCGTGTCGATTTGCCCGTTTTTTTGAATGAGTCCATCAGCTTCCAGATTAGTTAAATTGGTAGTGATTGTAGGACGGCTTAGACGAAGATTATAGGAAATGTCTTGTTGGGATACTTTCCCGTTTTGGTAAATATAGTGATAAATCAGATTCCTGTTATTTTCCTTAATTTGATTAGGTGTAATGCTTTTTTTCATAATATCAATCCTTGTTTTGTAAAATGTCTTTACCAAAACAATTATATCATACACAAAAACTTTAATACTATTGTGCAAAACTTACAATTTTAAAATCTAATAACTGTGAAAAATAGAAGATTGACTGTGCGAGGTGTTTGATATAATATGTAATTGCAATTTGACAAATGAATTTACAAAATAAATTTCAAAAAGGAGAATGGACATGGGTATTATTGAAAAAATGAGATTAGATGAAAAAAAAGGATTTGTAACAGGTGCTGCAAGAGGAATCGGAAAGTGTACAGCAAGAGCATTTGCAGAGGCGGGAGCTGATGTGGCAATTGTGGATCTTGATTTTGAAGAAGCGCAGAAGACTGCAAAAGAACTTGCGGAGGAAACAGGAAGAAAAGTAATTGCCATTAAAACAGACTGCACCGATCAAAAACAGGTGGATGCAATGGTGTCACAGGTAGTAAAAGAATTGGGCGGACTGGATTTCTGTCATAACAATGCCGGAATCTGTATCAATGCACCTGCGGAGGAGATGACGTATGAACAGTGGTATAAAGTCATCAATATTAATCTGAATGGAATTTTCCTTACAGACATTGCTGCAGGTAAATATATGTTGGAAAACGGAGGCGGTTCTATAATTAATACAGCATCTATGTCTGCACATATTGTTAATGTTCCACAGCCACAGTGTGCATACAATGCATCAAAAGCTGCGGTCATTCAGTTGACAAAATCACTTGCGATCGAATGGGCAAAACGTGGCGTTCGTGTAAATAGCATTAGCCCGGGATATATTGGAACAGAACTGACATTAAATTCCCCGACATTGATTCCATTAATTGAAAAATGGAATGAAATGGCGCCGCTTGGCAGAATGGGAAAACCGGAAGAACTGGAGGCTATCTGTGTTTATCTTGCCGGTGATACAAGTTCATTTACAACAGGTTCCGATTTCCTGATTGATGGAGCGTTCACCTGTTTTTAAGCATAGGATGAGATATATAAGTATAGAAAGATGCGGGAATATAAGACTGGCATGTGAAAATACATTTTTGCAACTGGCGGTTGACACATTTCAAGGAGAACTTGGTGGTTGTCAACCGCTATTTTTGCTATAATTTGGATATCAGGAAGAGGTACAAGGAGGTATATTATGATATTAGCAGAAAAAATAACCAGGCTTAGAAAACAAAAAGGATGGTCACAGGAAGAACTGGCAGCCAGATTGAATATTTCCCGCCAGTCGGTATCAAAGTGGGAAAGTACGGCATCCATTCCGGATTTGGACAAGATTATTAAATTGAGTGAGATATTTGGTGTGAGTACGGATTACCTATTAAAAGAAGAAATAGAAGAGTTTCCTGCGACATTTTATTCTGAACAGGAGTCAGAAGATGAATCTGTTCAAAATGAGAATCATATGGAGAAGAAAGCAGTTCGGCAGGTATCTTTGGATGAGGCAAATGCGTATATGAATCTGGTAAGGGGATCTGCGTGGAAGATGGCGGCAGCAGTATTTCTGTGCATCGTCTCCCCGGTTTTACTGATTCTTCTGGGAGGTATGGCAGAATATGGAGTTATCTCGATTACTGAGGATATGGCAGGAGGGATTGGAGTAGTGATTCTTCTGGTTATGATAGCAGGAGCTGTTTCTATCTTCATATCTCTCGGAATGAAATTAGAGAAATACGATTATCTGGAAAAGGAAGAAATCACTCTTCAATATGGTGTTGCGGGTATTGCAGAGAAAAAACGGGAAGAATTTGAGCCGGCATATAAAAAATGCATTATTTCAGGCGTGTCACTTTGTATTCTGAGTGTAGTGCCTTTGATGGCAGCGGCTGCATTCGGTTCTCCCGATATAATATATGTATATTGTGTGGGAATCTTATTGGCACTTGTGGCATCCGGTGTATTTCTGTTTGTATGGTCCGGAATGATATTGGGAAGTTATCAGAAGCTTTTAGAAGAAGGTGATTTTACTCCTGAGAAAAAATTAGAGAGTAAAAGAAACAATAATCTTTCCAGAGCGTATTGGTGTATTGTTACAGCTATTTATCTGGGAATCAGTTTTTATACAAATGACTGGCGAATGACCTGGATCATATGGCCATGTGCAGGTGTGCTCTTTGCGGCAGTCTGTGCCATAGCTGCCATAGTAAGAAAAGAATAATCTTTATTGGTAGATTGTCGGCTGGGGGATAGATGGTGTATAATAAAAAACCGAAAATGAGAATCGAACAAAGGAGAAGGAAAGATGCAGAAGAAATGGTGGCATAACAAGACTGCATATCAGATCTATCCCAAAAGCTTTTGTGACAGCAATGGAGATGGAATCGGTGATATAAGAGGGATTATAGGTAAACTGGATTATCTGAAGGAACTGGGAATAGAGATTATTTGGATTTCACCCATTTATCAATCCCCCTTTGTGGATCAGGGGTATGATATTTCGGATTATTATGCCCTGGATCCGGTGTTTGGAACTATGGAAGATATGGATGAGCTTCTTGCGGAAGCGAAGAAAAGAGAAATGTATATTGTAATGGATCTGGTGGTAAATCATTGTTCAGACCAGCATGAGTGGTTCCAAAAGGCCATGAAAGATCCATATGGAAAATACGGAAAATATTTTTATATTAAAGAAGGAAAAAATGGGAATCCGCCCTGTAACTGGCGTTCCTATTTTGGGGGTAGTGTGTGGGAACCGGTTCCCGGATATGACAATCTGTTTTATTTACACATGTTTGCAAAAGAACAGCCCGATCTGAACTGGGAGAATCCTGAGGTGCGTGAAGAAATATATAAGATGATACGCTGGTGGCTCGAAAAGGGAGTGGCCGGTTTCCGTCTGGATGCTATCATCAATATCAAGAAGGATCTGAGGTTTGAGGATTTTCCGGCGGATCGCGAGGACGGCATGTGTTCCTGTACAACGATGCTTCAGTATGCAGACGGTGTACACGCATTTCTGCAGGAAATGAAGCAGGAAGCATTTGCGCCGTATCAGGCATTTACCATTGGAGAACTGTTTGATTTCCGGGAGGAAGAGCTGGAACGATATATCGGGGCAGAAGGGTGCTTTGAGTCGATTTTTGATTTTGCGCCGCATCTGATAGGAGCAAGCGGAAAGGGCTGGTATGACTGCAGAAAAGTGACTCCGGATGAATATCGGGATACGATTTATAATAGTAAAAAGATGTCCCAGCATATAGGGCTTGAGGCAAATATAATTGAAAATCATGATGAACCCCGGGGTGTGAGCCGTTATCTCCCGGATGGAGAGGTGAATGAGACCGGCAAGAAGATGCTTGCGGGAATTATGATGATGACTTATGGGCTTCCGTTCTTATATCAGGGACAGGAAATTGGAATGGAAAATACTGTCTTTCAAAGTATAGATGAAATCAATGATATCAGTACGATTGATGAATATCATGTGGCAAGAAAGCAGGGGTTCGACGAAAAACAGGCGCTTGATATCGTGACACGGATCAGCAGGGATAATGCCAGGACACCGATGCAGTGGTCGGATGATAAGCATGCCGGATTTACGGAAGGAACACCGTGGCTTAAGGAAAATCCGAATTACATTAAGATTAATGTGGCTGATCAGGAAGGAAGAAAAGATTCAGTACTCAACTTTTATAAAGAATTGATCAGGCTGAGAAAAGACTGTGTATACGGTGAATGCGTCGTTTACGGAAGACAGGTGCCGATCCTGGAGGAAGAGCACAATCTGGTGGCATTTTACCGGAAGGGAGAAGAAAAGGAACTGCTCATTCTTGCCAATTATCAGAAAGAAAAAAGAACCATTGTTGTGAAAGACCATGTAAAAAAGGTTGTTGTGAACAATGATTCTTCTAAAAAATCAGGCGATTCATTCCTGAAGGAATTGGCAGATGGAACACAGATTCAGCTTGGAGGCTATCAGTTCCTGGTGCTGGAGAAAGAATAGATGCTCTTTCAGGAGGAGGTTCAGATTGATATCCTAAAAAATATATGATATACTTTATTCGTAACGAACGATAGAAACGGAGGTGGCGAATTGCCGAACTATACGAAAGAACAATGGAATGCAAAAAAAGAATGCCTTATGGAGAAGTGTTATGAATGTTTTGCGGAATACGGACTGCACGGAACAGGTATAAGGGCATTGGCAAATTATTGTGGGTGTACTTCTAATATGCTGTATACCTATTTTGAAAATTTGGATGATCTTATTGTTCAATCCACGGAATACTGTATGAGTAAGGTGGAAGATGATTTTATGGCAAAGGCCCCTACGGATGTTGAGGAATTGTGGCGTTTTATTGAGGAGATACCATACTGGACGGCGGAAAAACACGGGAAGAAGTACAGATTGATGTATCAAGTTTATACGCACCCGAAATACAGAGAATACGGTAAGAAATTCTTTGAAGGTGTTGACAGACGATATACCGAATACGCGAAACTCCTGGAAAGCAAACTCGGTATTCCCTATCAGAAGCTGACACCAATGATATTCATTCTGATTCGAGCTTGCGTACACTACGCATTGTTCGAGGATGAATTCTATCTGAAATCCCAGATTGAAGTGCTGAAAGAGAGTATGGAACTCTTTATCATGAAGTATAACAGGAAAGTGAGGTGTGACATACGGACGGAATAAATATAGAAAACAATTTTGAAATCTTATACAATAAAGCGGAGGTGTATATGCGAAACAAAGTTATAAAAAAAATGATTTCAATGCTTCTTGTTATCGTGATGTTGTGTTCATTAACAGGATGCAGCGGTTCCGGTGATTCCGCTGATTCCGCTGATTCCGGCAATCCCGGTGATTTGATAACAGGAACATGGTATCTTGTTGAGATGGATACAGGAAATGGTACCTATAATAAAGGAGAACTGGCAGAAATATTCGGTGCCGCTGAGGATGCCGAGATATCTGTAAGGCTTGATGTGAAGAGCGGGGAATTTACACTGTCAGAAGAAGAAAGTGACAATAAAAACAGTGAGACAACGGTTTTGTCCACAGGTACATATGAAGAAAACGATGGAGAATATGTTTTTGTAATAAAAGGCCAGGAAGATGTGGACGAAAATGATGTGACAGGAATCCTGGAAGACGGACGTCTCATTCTGGAAAATAAGAACGATAGTGGGGACATCAGGATGATTCTTGAAAAGTAGCGATTTTATAATAGTAATTCAGAGCTTGAAAGGGGAGAGAAACGTGAAAAGATTTTCTAAGAAGGTTACAGCAATATTTACGACAATGATGATGTCTCTTACCTGCATAGCATGTCCGATACGTGCCAATGCAGCCACAACATACAATACACAGGGGGCAAGTGAAGATTTCAAATCCTTTACGAGACATGACGACAATCAGGAGACAACGTATTACGATATATATGAGGGTCAGACAAAGGACAGACCTGTTGTGGATGACCCGGATGCCCTCATGGAGCAGACTCTGTACAACTGTAAGGTAATAGGGACGAATTATACTCCCGCTCAATACTGGGCAGCTTTTGCAAACGGTGTCTTCGCAGCTAATCCGTTATCGTATTATTCAGTTAATAAAAAACCTTATAAAGACAGATTCATGAATGATGTGAACGGTGGCAAAGGTTACGGAAATCTGTACAAAGCTTTATCTTCTGTAAAAGGCAGCACTCAGTCTACCGGTAAAAATAAAAAAACGTGTGATATATACACGATCATTTCGGGAAAACGTACTGCAAAAAATCTTAATGAAGTACAGGAAGCAGCATATAGTTTGCTTGTAGAAGTAAAGCCGGGAAAAATCAAGACAAGTGACTTTAGAAAACATAGTTCGCTGAAAGCTATGGCAGATGACAAAGAGTCGGATGGAACTGTAATCTATAATCTGATGGCCACAAGGGATCGTGATGGCGGTACATATAAATATACATATAACTGTCTTGGAATCGCCTACAGTGACTTTTCAATAACGCCTGTCAGTGCAGAATATAATGAGGAAGAAGAAAATAGCACTGGTGTAACGCCGGCGTTGAGGGGGTATGGTAATCTTGATAATGCACTGTCAGCGGTTCGGAACGGTACGAAAATCGAAGGATTTACTGCAAAGGAAAATGGCAAAAGAACTGTAAGCTCATTAATAAACGAGAGTACGCAGCCTGCAACGCAACAAATAAAAACTACAAAATCACGGAAGGAAACGCTTTCTTCGACAATTTCCCATAAAAAACAGGTTACGTTTTCATCAACACAGAGCGCTAAATTCTCATTCGGTAAAAATACCGATTTTTATCATGCGGAAGTAGGTTTTTCTTTTACAGAAGGCGCGCTGTGGGAAAATGGTGTGAGCGATACAAATAGTACAGAACAATCAGAATCTTCTGAGAGTACTCAAAGTATACAGATTCCCGGACATACAGGTGTGGCTCAGAGTATTGTGAATACGGATTATGTATATTCGACAGTTTATGACTGCCCGGTAGCAATATCATATACGGTAACCATATTTTCGTATGATGGATGCTACTATGATGACGATGCGGCAACGACTTATTTCACATCGACAGGATATTCACAGTCAGCATTTATGACACAGTTTAAGAATGCGAATGAGAATCTCAGAGAGAGAATGAGCAGGGATGCCGGTTATGATGAATCCAACGGCATCACAAGGGGAATCAAGGTAAAGCATGGATACAAAAGATCCAGTTATGATTGGGATAACCCGTGGATAAAACATCTTGATTATAGTAAAATCTCTGATGCAATGAAAGAAATAGGAATAAAGCCGGATTATAAGGAAACGACACAGGGCTTGACAGCAAACAGGGCAATGTCTATAACAGGAGGCACGCTTAAGCGTACAGGTGAAGGAACACAGGGGACTATTGGAAAAATCTATCCTCTTTATACGCTGCATACGGTTAAACTGAACAATGCGAATGACAGCAGCCAGTCTATTGCTCCGGGGAAAAAGCTGAATCTCGGTACGCTGGAAATGAACGGTGTTGATGAAAAAGACGGAGCTTTTTATGGTTTCAGAAGTGATAAAGGAAGCTGGATACTGACAGACGGAGAGGGGAATAAGATAGATACTTCTGATGTGGTAACACTGAAAGAGGATCCGAATGGTGATTTCATAGTAACCGGGTTGAAAGAGGGTACTGCTTATGTGAAGTATGTTGTCGATAATGAAGTATATCAGCTTTACTCGGAAAATCCTGATATAATACCTTATGTTAAGTCTTCTGATGTTAAGAGGACGCCAATGATAACAATTAATGTGGAAGCAGCTGCGACTGTAGATGAGGAGCAGCCTGTGGAGAATGGTGATACACTTGAAATAAGTGAAGCAGAAAAGAATGAATTTTTAAAGGCGCTGGAGTGTGCACCGGGAGAGTGTTCCATAGCACAGGCAACATTATTTATAAAGAACAGCCTGGGGGTAGATCTGGATCTTTCAGAAAAGATGTACGTAAGTGCACTACTGCAAATGACAGAAGATGAAATCAGCAGTAATTCAGTTCAGACGAAATATGAGGCCGATGCTGTAGTTTGGGCTATGAAAGAAGGTATTTATAACAATGTTGATCGTGAGTTCATAGGCGCATATAGCGGTATTACAGAACTTGAATTTGCAGAGATAGCGTATAATGCAGCAAAGAAATACGGCTGTGATGTGAAGTGCGAGGATGTTTCGGGAAAATATGCCGGATTTGAGGATTTGGATGATTATGAGAAAGCGGCTATGAACTGGGCAATCAACAAGGGTATACTTACCGAAGATGAGACAGCATCCGGGGTAATAAAGACGGATAGAATAGTCAGTGATAAAGAAGCCGTGGCGTTCTTTGATAATAATCCGTACAGTAGTTAAAACACATTTATTCTATAAGGTGGGAACGATATGAATAAAGCAATAAAGAGGGGGCTGCTCATTTTGGCTGCGGCTGTTGCAATAGTCGGCGTTGCGTTTTTGGGGCTGTATTTTACCCGAATTCAAACCATCGGCAGCATAGAGCGCCTTACAGATTACGAGGATGGCTACAATCTCTATCGCATGGATATCAAATACGATTACAGTATTGATGATGTGATCGAGTATGGCATTGCGGACGATCAGACGATGATTGACGCAATTCTGAAAGAGGCGCTGCCGCTTCTGCCTGTGAAAGTAAAAGCGCCTAATTTCGGTTGCACGGCGTTTACGCTGACCGATACGGACGGAGATGTTCATATGGGACGAAATTACGATTTCAGGAACGACACCTCTGCCATGCTGGTGTACTGTTCGCCGAAGGACGGATATAAATCTTTAGCCGTTGCTGCACTTGACAACGTTTCGGCAAATGTGCCGGATGAGAATATGAAAAAGAAACTGGCAAGCCTGAGTGCACCGTTTATATGTCTTGACGGTATGAATGAAAAAGGGGTATCCATCGCCGTGCTGACGGTGGACAGTGAGCCTGTAAGGCAGCACACCGGGAAGCCTGTCATTTCTACTACGCTTGCCATACGTCTCGTGCTTGACCGGGCGGCAACTACAGAGGAAGCGGTGGAGCTTTTGCGTGGCTATGACATGTACGCTTCCAGCGGAAGAGATTATCATTTTTACATCACCGATGCATCGGGTGACGGCAGAGTAGTGGAATATTATGACTGTGACAGCGAAACAAGGGAGTTGGTGGCAACACCGACTGAGGCGGTCACCAATTTCTTTATCCGCTATAAAGAACAGGTGCTTCCGAATCAGAAAAATGGCATCTACGGCCACGGAAAGGAACGCTATGACGCCGTGCTGGAGGTGTTGGAGGCGGAAAAAGGTAATTACACCAACGATACCGTGTGGAATGCGATAAAATCTGCGGCACAAGACCCCAATCCCGATGAGATTACAAGCAACACCCAGTGGTCCGTCTCGTATAACAATACGGAGCTTACTGCCGAGATTGTACTCCACCGCAATTGGGAGGATGTAACGCGCTACGCGCTGGAGAAATAAGATGACGGCATCGGGCAAATCAGTGGAATGAGGACGGTCTTTATGATAGCACAGATGCCATATCCTCCGGTAGAGGAGCGGTAAATTCCATGGGTTTTCCGGTAATGGGATGCGTAAATGCAATGCGGTGTGAGTGAAGTGCCTGCCTGGTCATATATTCCATATCCGGGTTATACAGGTAGTCACCAATTAATGGGAATCCCAGATATTTCATATGAATACGAATCTGATGGGTGCGGCCGGTTTCCAGACGAAGGGAAACCAGGCTGTGCCCATTTTTTTCTGCTATGACTTTATAATGGGTAATGGCGGTCTCCCCGCGCTCCCAGTCTACGGTGCGCTCGATAATGGTCCCTTCCTTTCTGGCAAGGGGAGCATGGATGGTACCGGATTCGGGAGTTACAGAACCCCGCACTATGGCAAGATATTCACGATGAAATTCTCTTCGTGCCACCATAGAGGACAGGATATTGCCGCTTACCAGATGCTTTGCCACAACGGTAAGTCCGGATGTATCCCGGTCCAGCCGGTTGCTGCAGCGGAAGATAAAAGGTTTTCCCTGTTCCCGGTAGTACCATGCAAGCGCATTTGCCATAGAGTTGGTGTAATTATTTAAAGATGGATGAATGGGCATTCCGGCCGGTTTGTTGATGACGATAATATCTTCATCCTCATATACGATAGAAAGGGGAATATTCACCGGAGGAATTTTTTCGGAAGACTGGGTCTCACTGATTCGGATTGTCAGAATATCCCCGGTATGAAGCGTCTGGTTCATGTAGCTGAAGATACCGTTAAGAAGCACACTTTCCGGCATGTGCTTGATACTGACAATGTTCTGGTGGGAATATCCTTTTCTTTTCAAAAATAATTCAATTCGAAGCCCGTCATCTTCGGCTTCAATAAGATAATCAATTGTACGGTTCATTGCATTTTCCTCTAAATATGGTTATGATAATATTACTATAACATATAGCTTGCATTGATGTACAGACGCTATGGGAATGGAGGAAAAGTATGGTTGGTTTGAGTACGCTTTGTTATATAGAACGTGATGGAAAATATCTGATGCTTCACAGAACGGTAAAGGAAAATGATGTGAATCAGGATAAGTGGATTGGTGTGGGAGGACATTTTGAGGCGGATGAAAGCCCGGAGGAATGCCTGCTGCGGGAAGTGAAAGAGGAGACGGGATATACGCTGACTTCATATCGTTTCCGGGGATTGGTGACTTTTGTATCGGGAAATGGTGTGACCGAATATATGTCCCTTTTCACGGCTGACGGTTTTGAGGGAGAGTCGATTCCATGTGATGAGGGTGAATTGGAATGGGTAGATATTGCGAAGATACAAAAGCTGAACATCTGGGAAGGGGATAAGATTTTCCTGCGGCTTCTGGCGGAGGAGCATCCATTTTTTTCGTTGAAGCTAGTGTATGATGGTCAGGACAGACTCCTGGAAGCAGTGCTGGATGGTGTAGCGCTGGAAGTATAGTTTAAAATTAAAAGATGACGAATCAATTAACTTGTGATAGAATAGAAAAAATTTACGGAAAGAAGAGAAGGATATGGATAGACAAATTGATATCATTTTGCAGGGCGGGCAGTTTAAAAAACTGTTGGAAGAACAGAGTGCCGAGCTGCGTCAAAAATATGATATGAAAAGGGCAGAACTGGAGATTTTGTATTTTTTGTCAAAGTCCGGAGAACATAACACCTCTACAGATATTCATCGTCAGCTAATGATGAATCGCGGACATATTTCGCAGGCTGTTGACAATCTTTGCAGAAGAAACTACATTATTGCGATACCGGACAAGAATGACAGAAGATATGTTCATTATGAAATATCTGATCATGCGAAAGAACTGATAACGGAAATGACAAGTAGAAGAGAAGCCATGAATCAAAAGATTTTGGAGGGAGTGTCAGAAGAAGAATTGAAGATTTATCGGGAAGTATCCGAAAAGATCAGAAACAATATAAATAAATTAATTTTCTAAACCTATTGACAAGCTGATTTTTAATGATATAATACTTTAAAAATAAACAATTTAAAAACAAAATAAATAATGTTTCGCAAGAAACTATTTTTTTGTGAATCACACTGGCACTCAATAAAATAGAGTGCTAACAAAAAGAAAGGCAGGTTATTCATATGAAATTAAGACCATTGGGTGACAAAGTAGTTCTTCAGTATCAGGATGTTGAGGAAAAGACAGAATCAGGAATCATTCTGCCAGACAGTGCAAAAGAGAAACCGCAGGAAGCGGTAGTAATCGCGGTTGGTCCGGGAGAATGCAAGGATGGACAAATGACTGCTATGCAGGTAAAAGAAGGAGATAAGGTTATTATTTCTCAATATGGCGGCACAGATGTGAAGATTGACGATGAAGAATTTAAGATCATAAGTCAGAGCGATATTCTGGCAATTGTAGAATAATTAAAATAGTAGAGGAAAGAAGGAGTTTATCATGGCAAAAGATATTACATTTGATATTGATGTTCGTAAGAAAATGGAAGCTGGTGTAGACCGCCTGGCCGATACAGTAAAGGTTACATTGGGACCAAAAGGAAGAAATGTTGTATTGGATAAATCCTATGGTGCACCGTTAATCACGAATGATGGTGTAACAATCGCAAAAGAAATTGAATTGGAAGACCGTTTTGAAAACATGGGCGCCCAGCTTGTAAAAGAAGTAGCTACTAAAACAAACGATATTGCAGGAGATGGAACAACAACTGCTACAGTTCTGGCACAGGCGCTTGTTAAAGAGGGGATGAAGAATATTGCTGCAGGCGCAAATCCGATTATTTTGAGAAGAGGAATGAAGAAAGCTTCCGATGCAGCTGTTGAGGCAATTGAAGCAATGAGTCATCCGGTTACAGGAAAAGAACATATTGCAAAAGTAGCTGCAATCTCTGCCGGAAATGAAGAAGTCGGTGGAATGATTGCAGATGCAATGGAAAAAGTCGGAGAAAATGGTGTCATTACAATTGAAGAATCTAAAACCATGAAGACAGAGATTGATGTGGTTGAGGGTATGCAGTTCGATAATGGATACCTTTCCGGATACATGTGTGATGATAAAGAGAAGATGATCGCGAACATGGAAGATCCGTATATCCTTATGACAGATAAGAAGATTTCCAACATTCAGGACATTCTTCCAATTTTGGAAAATGTGATGAGAGAGAGAAAGGAACTTCTGATTATCGCCGAAGATGTAGAAGGAGAAGCACTCACTACATTAATTGTTAACAGACTGAGAGGAACGCTGAAAGTTGTTGCTGTAAAGGCACCGGGATATGGTGACAGCAGAAAAGCAATGCTTCAGGATATCGCAACACTTACCGGCGGACAGGTAATCATGGAAGATCTTGGACTTGAATTAAAAGATACCACAATGGATATGCTGGGTCGTGCAAAATCTGTAAAGGTTACAAAAGAAAATACAACAATCGTAGACGGTGCCGGAAATAAAGATGATATTGATTCACGTATCGCCAGCATGAAGAGACAGATGGCTGATGCAACATCAGAAATGGATAAAGACAAACTAATGGAACGTATTGCCAAAATGGGTGGAGGTGTAGCAGTAATCCGTGTCGGTGCAGCTACAGAGACCGAGATGAAAGAAGCAAAATACCGTATGGAAGACGCTATGAATGCAACGAAAGCAGCTGTAGCAGAAGGCGTGATCTGTGGTGGTGGATCCGCATATATCCATGCACAGAAAAATGTAGATGAACTGGCTGCAACTCTGGAAGGCGACGAGAAGACAGGAGCCAGAATCGTAGCGAAAGCATTGGAAGCTCCGTTATTTACAATTGCGGATAATGCCGGACTGGAAGGTCCTGTTATTGTAGATCAGGTAAAGAAAAGTGAGCTTGGTGTAGGATTTGATGCTGCAACGGAAACCTTTGTGGATATGATGAAACAGGGTATCATTGATCCGGTTAAGGTAACAAAGAATGCATTGACAAATGCAGTAAGTGTGGCGGCTACACTTCTTACTACAGAGGCAGCAGTAGCAGATATCAAAGAGAATACACCTGCTCCGCAACCACAGCCGGAAATGTATTAAAATGAACAGCTAGGAACATATAACAGTAAAGCAAAAGGGGAGATGGCTGGCACATCTCCCTTTTTGCTTTTACTTGAAGTAAGATCACAGAGGAGGGACACCGGATGTCAGAAAAGAGTAAAACATTTGATGCAAATGAAATAAGAAAGTTTACAAATGAATTAACATATCGGAGATATCTGATGAACAAAGGAAAAATCCAGGAACTGTTTCGTAAAATGACACTGCAGGAGTACATTGCCTTGTACACCATAGTATCTGAGAGAAATGGCTCTTCAGATCATGTCGGCAGGAGTTATTTAAAGAATCTGTCAGAAAAAATGCAGCTGACAATACGTCAGACATCACAAATGGTCGAGAAATTGAAAGACCGGGGACTGGTTCTGTGGTCTTATGACGGAACAGGAAGTGAAGGAACCTATGTGACGGTTACTGAAATGGGAGAGAAACTCTTTCAGGAACAGGAAAAGATTTTGAGAGACTGTTATGGAAAGGTGATTAATAAATTCGGAAAAGAAAATCTGACTTTGCTGTTAAAGCTGATGAAACAGCTGGATAATCTGATGTGCAGCGAAATTAAAGAAATGGGGGAGGATGATTCGTATGACAGAGATGATGAATCAGATGAATGATTATGTATTACAAAAAGAGGGCATATGCCGGAAAAATGATCATATTGATCCGCGTCTCTATGAGGAATTTGGAGTTAACCGGGGGCTTAGGGATGAAAATGGAAAAGGTGTGCTGACAGGTCTGACAAAGATATCCAAAGTTATTTCAACACGTGTGAAAGACGGGAAAAGAGTCCCCTGTGATGGAGAATTGTGGTATCGGGGATATCGGGTAGAAAAACTGATCTGTGATCTGGGAGAAGAAGAGACCGGATTTGAAAAAATAGCATATCTTCTTCTGATGGGAGAAATGCCGTCGCGGGAAGAAGAGGTACAATTTAAAGAAATGCTTGGCAGATGCAGAACACTTCCGACGAATTTTACCAGAGATGTCATTATGAAAGCGCCTTCTGAAGATATCATGAATTCTATGACGAGAAGTATACTGACACTGGCTTCCTATGATAAAAAAGCGAAAGACATCAGTATCAGTAATTCGCTGAGACAGTGTATCCAGCTGATCAGTGAGTTCCCGCTCCTTGCGGTATATGCATACCACGCATATAATCACTATGAAAAAAACCAGAGTATGTATATCCATAATCCGGATCCAAATCTTTCTACGGCTGAGAACATTCTGATGATGCTTCGGCCGGATCAGAAATATACACCGGTTGAGTCAAAGGTTCTGGATACAGCATTGATTCTGCACATGGAGCATGGTGGCGGAAACAATTCTACATTTACAACCAGAGTGGTAACATCGTCCGGTTCAGATACATATTCGACAATTGCTGCTGCCATGTCTTCCTTAAAGGGACCAAAGCATGGCGGTGCGAATATCAAAGTTATGGATATGATGGATAATATACGGGAAAATGTGAGAGATTTTTCTGATCAGGAAGAAATATCTGCTTATTTAAGAAAGATCATTGATAAACAGGCTTTTGACAAAAAAGGTTTGATTTATGGAATGGGACATGCCGTATATACATTATCCGATCCCAGAGAAAGGGTATTTAAGAAATACGTCGAAGAGCTGGCAAAAGAAAAGGGCAGGGAGAGAGACCTTGAGCTTTATGAGAATGTTGAGATGATTGCTCCGAAGTTAATTGCTGAACACAGGAATACGGTGAAAAGTGTCAGCCCGAATGTGGATTTTTACAGTGGATTTGTGTATGACATGCTGGGAATTCCGCGTGAATTGTACACGGCAATTTTTGCAGTGGCAAGGGTCGTTGGATGGAGTGCACACCGGATGGAAGAACTGATCTGCACGGATAAGATCATCCGCCCGGCATATATGAGCGTAATGGAGGAGAGACAGGTATAATAAATAGAATGGTATAGCTCGTAAAACGGGCTATATTTTTTTTACTGTATTTTTGTGGGAAAATCAGCATATGATAATATAATAATGTACGTTTTGCACGTTGTTGACATTGTGTGCATAGTATATTATACTGGAGGTACATGAAGGAGATGATAGAGATGTTAATGGAACAGGCTACAACAGTAAGGAAAGAATGGAGTTCAGTTTGTGATAGTGTTATGCATGACAAACCGAAATTTATTAAACGTACAAGAGACAAAATGTGGTTTTCTAATTTGGAAACAATGGCTGAAATATTGAAAGCATACAAATTTACTGCAGAGAAGTATCTGGAGGATGATGGATCAGTTACGTTGTCTCTTAATGAAATTGACCTGATTGAGAATGGAAAAGATGAACAGGAAGCAAGGGAATTGTTGGGTAAAGCCATATTGGAGTACTCTGTGGAGTATTATAATGAGTATGCATTATATTCACATACGCCTAACAGAAAAGCCCATGTTCCATATATTTTTAAAGCGCTGATTATGGATGAACCGAAAGAGATAGGAGCGAGTATTGAATGCCGAGGTGGAAAGAACTAAAGAGATTCTGTGAACGGGATGGATGGGAACTTTATAAAGACACAGATCATTATTTTTATCGGAAGATGGATGACGATGGCAGTATCAGAATGACCAAAGTTTCTAAAGGTTCAGGAGAGATACATACGCGGATGTGGAAGGAAATTCTGAAGAAACAATTGAGAGTCAGTCAGGAATATTTTAATGAACATATATAGTATAGAAGAAAAGATGTCGGCAGTTTGTTGCTGACACTTTCTTTTTTATAAGAAATTAGCACTCGATACTTGACGTGGCTAATAAATAGTGTTATATTCCTTGTAGAACAAAGAAAATTACAGCCTTTTAAGGCGTGTTCTAAGTGAGGAGGTATCACTATGAATATAAATAAATTTACGCAGAAGTCTCTTCAGGCAGTTCAGGACTGTGAGAAGACGGCAATGGAATATGGTAATCAGGAGATTGAGCAGGAACATCTTCTCTATGCGCTCCTGACTCAGGATGACGGTTTGATTCCTAAGATGATGGAGAAGATGGGTCTGGATAAGAATCTGGTAGTAAACCGGATTGAGCAGGCTATCGGTAAACGTCCCAAAGTGCAGGGCGGTCAGCCATTTGTAGGGCAGGATCTGAATCAGGCTCTGATCCATGCGGAGGATGAAGCAAAGCAGATGGGAGATGAATATGTCTCTGTAGAGCATCTTTTCCTGTCAATCCTTCGTTATCCCAGCAAGACAGTGAAAGAGATCTTTCGGGAGCTTGGAATCAGCAGAGAGGGATTTTTGCAGGCGCTTTCTACCGTGAGGGGGAATCAGAGAGTGACCAGTGATAATCCGGAAGCTACCTATGATACGTTGAACAAATATGGTGTGGATCTGGTAGAACGAGCCAGGGATCAGAAGATGGATCCGGTTATCGGCCGTGATTCAGAGATACGTAATGTGATCCGGATTCTGTCCCGTAAGACGAAGAATAACCCGGTGCTGATCGGTGAACCGGGTGTTGGTAAAACTGCGGTTGTAGAAGGACTGGCGCAGCGAATTGTGAAAGGCGATGTGCCGGAAGGTCTGAAGGATAAGACAATTTTCTCCCTGGATATGGGAGCTCTGGTGGCAGGTGCAAAATACAGAGGCGAATTTGAGGAACGTCTGAAGGCTGTTCTGGAGGAAGTGAAGAACAGCGAAGGTAAGATTATTCTCTTCATCGATGAGCTGCATACGATCGTAGGTGCAGGCAAGACGGATGGTGCCATGGATGCAGGCAATATGCTGAAGCCTATGCTGGCCCGGGGCGAGCTGCACTGTATCGGTGCCACAACACTGGATGAATATCGTCAGTATATTGAAAAGGATGCGGCACTGGAGCGTCGTTTCCAGCCTGTGCAGGTGGATGAACCTACTGTAGAGGATGCGATTTCCATCCTGCGTGGATTAAAGGAACGCTATGAAGTATTCCATGGAGTTAAGATTACCGATAGTGCGCTGGTGGCAGCGGCAACTCTGTCACATCGATATATTTCGGATCGTTTCCTTCCGGATAAGGCCATTGACCTGGTGGATGAGGCATGTGCTCTGATTAAGACGGAGCTGGATTCTATGCCGACAGAATTGGATGAACTGAATCGACGGATTATGCAGCTGGAAATTGAGGAGACGGCACTTAAGAAAGAAGAAGACCGGCTGAGCCAGGAGAGACTGGAGAATCTGCAGCAGGAGCTGGCAGAGCTGCGAGAAGAATTTGCCGGAAAGAAAGCACAGTGGGATAATGAAAAAGTCGGTGTTGAGAAAGTCCAGAAGCTGCGTGAAGAGATTGAGCAGGTTGGAAAAGAAATTCAGAAGGCACAGCAGTCTTATGATCTGAACCGTGCAGCGGAGCTTCAGTATGGAAAGCTTCCGGAGCTTAAGAAACAGCTTGCCGAGCTGGAGGCCGGGGTAAAGGATGAAGATCGTTCACTGGTTCATGAAAGTGTGACAGAGGATGAGATTGCAAGAATTGTATCACGATGGACGGGGATTCCGGTTGCGAAGCTGAATGAGAGTGAGCGGAGCAAGACCCTGCATCTGGCAGATGAGCTGCATAAGCGCGTGATCGGACAGGATGAGGGAGTTGAACTGGTGACAGAAGCAATTATCCGTTCCAAAGCCGGAATTAAGGATCCGACAAAACCGATTGGTTCCTTCCTCTTCCTGGGACCTACCGGTGTTGGTAAGACGGAGCTTGCAAAAGCACTGGCAGAGAGTCTTTTTGATGATGAATCCAACATGGTCCGTATCGATATGAGTGAGTACATGGAGAAATATTCCGTGTCCCGTCTGATCGGAGCGCCTCCGGGATATGTAGGCTATGATGAGGGAGGTCAGCTCACCGAGGCTGTCCGGAGAAAACCTTATTCTGTTGTACTTTTCGATGAGGTGGAGAAGGCACATCCGGATGTATTTAATGTACTGCTTCAGGTTCTGGATGACGGGCGTATTACCGATTCACAGGGCAGAACGGTAGATTTTAAAAATACGATTCTGATCATGACCTCCAATATCGGTTCCGCCTATCTGTTGGATGGTATCGATGAGCAGGGCAATATCAGTGAAGAAAGCCAGAAGGCTGTGATGGATGATCTGCGTGCGCATTTCCGGCCGGAATTTTTGAACCGTCTGGATGAGACAATTATGTTCAAACCATTGACGAAGGATAATATTTACCATATTATTGATTTACTGGTTGCAGATGTGAATAAACGTCTTGCTGACAGAGAAATCCAGATTGCTCTTACGGATGCGGCTAAGAATCACATTGTAGAGGGTGGTTATGACCCGATGTACGGTGCGAGACCGCTGAAGAGATATCTGCAGAAGCATGTGGAGACACTGGCTGCGAAGCTGATGCTGAAGGGCGATGTTGGAACCGGTCAGACCATCCTTCTGGACGTGGAGAACGGCAGTCTGACAGCAAGAGCCAGATAATACATCTGTGCAAATTGTGGCAGGTATGCCGAGGCGTACCTGAAAAAGGAGTTACGGATGCGGCGGATCATATTTCACATCGATGTTAATTCAGCATATCTGAGCTGGACAGCAGTGGAAGAATTGAAACATGGAGCAGAGCGGGATTTACGGATGATTCCTGCCATTATTGGCGGGAATCAGAAGTCCCGGCATGGAGTTGTGCTGGCAAAATCCCTGCCTGCAAAGAAATATGGTATCCGGACGGGAGAGCCGGTGGCAAATGCATTTCGCAAATGTCCGAACCTGGTAATGGAGCCGCCGGATCATGAATTATACAGTGCATACAGTCACAGACTGATGGACTTTTTACATACATATACGCCGGACATTGAGCAGGTCAGTGTAGATGAGTGCTACATGGATTTTACCGGGATTGCTCATCGTTTCCATTCACCGGTGGATGGAGCGATAGAGATTAAGAACCGGGTTCGGGAATTGTTCGGCTTTACTGTGAATATAGGAATATCCAATAACAAGCTTCTGGCGAAGATGGCATCAGATTTTGAAAAGCCGGATAAGGTTCATACACTTTTTCCTGAGGAAATTCAGGTGAAAATGTGGCCTCTCCCGGTCTCGGAGCTCTATATGGCGGGGCATTCCAGTGTGGAGACGCTGAAAAAGCTGGAGATATTTACCATCGGAGATCTGGCAAATACTAAGCCTGAGTTATTGGAACTGCACCTGAAAAGCCATGGACGAATGCTGTGGGAATTTGCCAACGGCATTGGAAATGACGTGGTGATGTCAGAAAAATCTGAGGCAAAAGGTATCGGGAATTCCACCACACTTCCCCGGGATGCCGAGACGAGAGAAGAGGCCGCGAAGGTATTGCTACGTCTGGCTGAAAGTGTGGGCGCAAGGCTTAGGGAGGCCGGTCAGAGGGCTGGCATGCTGAGTGTGGAGATTAAGTATTATACATTTGAGACAGCGTCTCATCAGCGACAGCTTGTGAAGCAGACCTCCGGGGATACGGAGATTTACCGGACAGCATTGGAGCTTTTTGATGAGCTTTGGGACGGACGGCCTATCCGCCTTCTGGGAATCCGAAGCTCAAAGCTTGCAGGAGAAGATGAACCGGAGCAGCTCAGTATCTTTGATCTTCCTTCGGTAAATGAAAGGAAAAAGCTTTCTCATGTGGAACCGGAAAAGAGAAGAAGCGTGGCAGTCCCGACAGAAAAACAGAAAAAGCTTGATAAAGCTTTGGATGAGATTAAGCGAAAATTCGGGGATCAGGCTGTGCAAAGAGGGCGATTTTTGCAGAAACCGGGTGTTGACAGGGGAGATAAAAACGAATACAATGGATAATGTAAAGAGCAGATGCGAATTATATTTATATAGTTTGCGTCTGCTTTTTTTGCATGTGGGGATAGTGTTGGTGTGAAAATAAGAAAACAGAGGTGATAGTTTTGAAAAAGAACAGGGGAATGAATTTGGACTTAAAGGAACTGGGGATGGATATCCTGATTGATATCATTGCAGGAATGCTGGCTGCGGCAGGTATTTATAATTTTGCTCTGAATGCAAATTTTCCGGTGGCAGGCTTTTCGGGTATTGCAATTATTATGTATCATTTGTGGGGAGTGCCGGTGGGAATAGGAACGATTCTTTTAAATATACCGGTTACGATTTTTTGTTATAAATTTCTTGGAAAGAAATTTTTTATGAAATCGCTTAAGTCTATGTTTATTTTTTCGATTTTGATGGATTATGTGGCTCCGCTTTTCCCGATATATAAGGGCAGCAGACTTCTGGCAGCTCTGTGTATGGGAGTGCTGAGCGGTGCGGGGTTTGCACTGTTTTTTATGCGGGGTTCTTCTACCGGAGGGCAGGACTTTATCAGTGTGGCGCTTAAGAAGATAAAGCCGCATCTTTCATTGGGACTGATTACATTTGTATTGGATCTTATGACGATTATACTTGGAAGTGTGCTGGTATTCCGGGACATAGACGGCCTGATTTACGGAATAATTGTAACTTATCTGATGGCTATTGTTATGGACCGTATTATGTACGGAATTGATGAGGGGAAAATGACTCTGATCGTAACGGAAAACGGAGAACGTATCGCGGAACAGATTGATGAATATTCCGGCCGGGGCTCCACCATCCTGCAGGGACGGGGGAGCTACTCCGGTCAGAAAAAAGATGTTGTAATGTGCGCCTGCAACAATAAACAGATGTACGTGATTAAAAAGATGGTACACGAAATCGATCCGGGCGCATTTACGATTATTATGGAATCGAATGAAGTTGTGGGTGAGGGCTTTAAAGAGGATGTACAGTAATTAAGCCTCAGCGTATATTTTCACAAGCTCAGTGATCATATCCACAGTTTTATCCATTCCCTCTACGGTAATGTGTTCATAAGGACCGTGGTAAGCGAAGCCGCCGGTTCCCAGGTTCGGACAGGGCAGTCCCATGAAGCTTAAATGGCATCCGTCTGTGCCGCCTCGAATCGGGATGACAAGCGGTTCCACACCGGAAGCCTCAGCAGCAGCTTTGGCATTGTCAATCAGATGCATACAGTTGCAGATGACCTCGGACATGTTCTGATACTGGTCAGTCAGAGTCAGTGTTACGGTTCCTTCGCCCCATTTTTCATTCAGATTTTTCTCAATCAGGCGGAGCGTCTTTTTCTTTGCCTCAAAGCTGTGCTTATCATGGTCTCTTATAAGATAATCCAGCTGTGCAGAGGCACAGTTTCCCGACATGTCGGTCAGATGGTAAAAGCCCTCGTAATTCTCTGTATGCCGCGGTATCTCCATTCCCGGAAGCAGGGAATTTATTTCCATAGCAACCAGACAGGCATTGATCATGGTATCCTTGGATGAACCGGGATGCACATTAAAACCGGTGATGTCAAAATGAGCTCCGCAGGCATTGAAGTTCTCATACTGAATCTCGCCCTCTACGCCGCCGTCCAGAGTATAGGCATACTGTGCACCGAAACGGGAGACGTCAAATCCGGTCGTTCCCGTTCCAATCTCTTCATCCGGAGTGAAGGCAATGCAAATAGGACCATGAGGAATATTTTCTGATAAAATGTGTTCTGCAAGGGTCAGGATCTCGGCAATTCCGGCCTTGTCATCTGCTCCCAGAATGGTCGTTCCATCAGAGGTAATGAGAGTTCGGCCCTTGAGGGAAGGAAGATGATGGAAAATCTCAGGTGAAAGGGTACGTCCGCTGTCACCAAGAGTGAGTTCCTGTCCGTCATAGTTTTCAGTTATGACAGGTGTAATGGCTTTGTCGCAGAAATCGGATACTGTATCCATATGCGCGATAAATCCCAATGCAGTTTTTTCTTCATAACCGGGAGTTGCGGGAATCTTTCCGTAAAGATAGCACTGTTTGTCCAGGTAGATGTCACTGATTCCCAGTTCTTCCATTTCTTCTTTTAATACCTCCGCAAGATTCATCTGGCATTCAGAAGAAGGATGTGTCTCCACTTCGGCACAGCTCGGGGTGAGAATCTGAGCATATTTTAGTAGTCGTTCATAAGCTTTCATAATATAAAATCCTTTCTATAATTAAAAGATAACCTCTAAGATATAGTATCATATTTCCGGAAATTTTTGCGGAAAATTTTCGGAAATCAGGAGATACGGACATTCGTTGACACTTCTGTCTGCCGGAGTTATAATATGATAATGGATATTTTTGAATAGATTAATTTACCACAAGGGAGACTTTGGAGAGACTATGAATTTTAAAGAAAGAGAATTTATACCGGTGCTGCTGGGAGGAGACATTAATACCTACAGTGTTGCCCGGGCTTTTTATGAGCAATATCAGGTGAAGTCCTATGTATTTGGGAAATATCAGACAGGCCCAAGCTATAACAGCCAGATTACGATTTATGAAGGAAATCCGGCCATTGACACAGATGAGTACTTTATGAAGCGTATCACACGTTTTGCAAAGGAGCATAAAGATAAGAAGATTCTGCTGATCGGATGCGGTGACAGTTATGTGGCACTGGCAAGCCGTCACAAGGACGAGTTCCCGAAGAATGTAATCGCACCGTATATTGATTTTGAACTGATGGACAGTCTGCAGCAGAAGGAGAGATTCTATCAGCTTTGTGAGAAACACGGTGTGGATTATCCGAAGACGATCGTATACAGACCGGACATGGGAATGGACTTTGCGTGTGAATTTTCCTACCCGGTAATTGTGAAGCCTTCGAACAGTATTGCGTACTGGGAGCATCCGTTCCCGACCCAGAACAAGATTTATAAACTGGATACAAGGGAGGAGATGGAGAAGGTAATCGGCCAGATTTATGAAGCGGGATATGATGACGCGCTGATTATTCAGGATACTATTCCGGGTAATGATGAGTATATGCGTGTGCTGACTTCTTACTCAGACCGTAACGGTAAGGTAAAGATGATGTGCCTTGGTCATGTTCTTCTGGAGGAACATACACCTCATGGACTTGGCAATCATGCAGTTATTATTACAGAGCCGAACAAAGAGCTGATGGGCCGTGTGAAAAATCTTCTGGAAGATCTGCATTATGTGGGATTTTCCAATTTTGATATTAAATACGATATGAGAGACGGTACTTACCGTTTCTTTGAAATTAACACCAGACAGGGCAGAAGCAACTATTATGTGACCAATTCCGGATTTAATGTAGCCAAGTATTTTGTGGAAGATTACATTTATAATAAAGAACTCCCGTATGAGGAGGCAACAGAGGAATATCTCTGGATGACCGTACCAAAGGGTGTTGCTTATAAGCATATCAAGAATCCGGAATATGTTGCCAAGATGAAGAAGCTTGTGAAGGAAGGTAAGATGGTGAATCCGGTATTTAAGCGCGGAGACTTAAAGCCGATGCGTTTTCTGCGGATGCTGAAGACCCATTTGAAACAGTATTCCTATTTTAATCAGTATTATAAATAATTAAAGGGAAAATGGTATGAATCAGGAGAAAAAGTTGAAGAAGCTGGGAGTAATCGGAGGCATGGGACCGGAGGCCTCCTGTTACTATTATGAAAATGTAATCGCGCATACAGATGCGTCAAAGGATCAGGAACATATTGATATGGTCATCCTGAGTCATGCTACGATGCCGGATCGTACAGAGGCGATTATGAGTGGGGATGATAAATATCTGATCCACCTCTTGCAGGAGGATGCCCGGACACTGGAGAGTCTGGGAGTCTCCAATATTGCGATTACCTGCAACACCTCTCATTATTTTTATAATCAGATTCAGAAAGCAGTGCAGATTCCGGTGATCAATATGATCCATGAGAGTGTGGCATTTGCTGTGAAAGAGTATGATAATGTAAAGAAAATCGGAATTATGGCGACAGATGGAACCATTAATTCCAGAATCTATCACAAGGAATGCCGGAAAATGGGTGTGACTCCGGTAAAGCCTTCTGAAGAACGGCAGAAGGATGTGATGTCCCTGATCTATGATGATATTAAGAGCGGCAGACCGGGAGACCGGAATAAGTTTGACCGGGTCATGAATGAATTCGTGAGAAAAGGGTGTGATGCTGTAATTCTGGCGTGTACAGAGTTATCCGTTTTTAAGGGAAGGCATGAAATACCGTCGATCTGTCTGGACGCCATGGATGTGCTGGTGAGAGAATCGATCCTGCGTTCCGGTGCACAGTATAAATAAGAAAACAGGGGGATACAAAGATGGCAGAGATGAAATATTATACCATGCAGGAGTATGTGGACGTGCTTCAGAAACGAGGCATGCTGACTGCATGTGAATTATATGGAAAAGAGGATACACAGATTCAGAATCTGACCTATAATTCCAAAGAAGTGACAGAAAAGACTATGTTTATCTGTAAAGGTGCTGCCTTTAAGCCGGTTTACCTGCGGGAATCCGTGGCAGCAGGTGCAGTCTGCTATATCAGTGAGAAGACCTTTGAGCTGGAGGAAGAAGTGCCGTATATTCTGGTTGCAGATATCCGTAAAGCCATGTCTGTTCTGGCAAATATGTTTTACAACAATCCATGGGAGGATCTGCATCTGGTAGGTGTGGGAGGAACCAAGGGAAAATCTACTTCCGTTTATTATATGAAGGCTATTGTGGATGATTATATGGAGGCTCTCGATAAAAAAGACAGTGCTGTGATTTCTTCTATCGATATTTATGATGGAAAATCCAAAGTGGAATCCCACATTACTACACCGGAGGCAGTGGAATTGCAGCAGCATCTGCGTAATGCGCTGGATTGCGGTATGGAATATGCACAGATGGAGGTGTCCTCGCAGGCATTGAAATATCACCGTGTGGATGACATGATGTTCGACGTGGCAATCTTCTTAAATATATCTGAGGATCACATCAGTCCGATTGAACATGCGGATTTTGAAGACTATTTTTCTTCCAAAATGCTGATGTTTGCCAAGACCAAAACTGCAGTTGTGAATCTGGATGCAGATTACATAGAGCGGATTTTGAAAGAGGCACAGGCGGCACAGGAGGTTCTGACCTTCAGTACGAAGGATCCGTCAGCAGATTTTTATGCTTATAATATCCGAAAAGACGGAGGAGATACCAGATTCTCTGTAAAATGCGAAGCTTTTGATGAAGAATTTGTGCTGACCATGCCGGGACTTTTTAATGTGGAGAATGCGCTTGGCGTCATAGCTGCGGCCGTGAAATTCGGTATTCCGAAGGAGTATATCCACTCCGGACTGCTCCGTGCCCGTTCCAGCGGAAGAATGGAGCTGTATGCGAGTAAGGACAGGAAAATTCTGGCAATTGTGGATTATGCCCACAATAAGCTGAGTTTTGAGAAATTATTTTCATCTATGAAAGAAGAATATCCGGACTATGCAATTATATCTATTTTCGGATGTCCGGGTAAGAAGGCTCTGATCCGACGCCGGGATCTGGGAACCGTTGCCGGGCAGTATTCTAAGAAGGTATATCTGGTGGCAGAGGATCCGGGATATGAACCGGTGGAGGATATTTCCAGAGATATTGCCCAGTACGTAGAGGCTCAGAACTGTCCGTATGAGATGATCGAAGATCGCGGTGAGGCTATCCGGGATGCCATTCAGACGGCAGAGGGAAAGACCCTTCTTCTGGTTACCGGAAAGGGTGGAGAGACCAGACAGAAGTATGGATGTGAGTATCTGGACTGCCCGTCTGATGTGGAATACGTAAAAAAATATCTGGCAGAGTATGATTCTAAATAACTCATTTTGAATGACAGGCGTACGCCGTGCATGACCTTTGGTTGTTATGCACGGCGTTATTTTCACTCTATGGGAAACTGCGTCTCCATAGAGTGAAAACCCTCCGTGGGGATGCGCTTTTGCATCGGGTTCAGGATCGAATTTTGGCAAAGAGAAACAGTTGACGGTTCCGGTCATTTGTGCAAAAATTAAAGGTAAAGCAAAATAAATTGGAGCCTATATGAAGCTTTCCGTTCTTCTTACACGACTTACTTATGAAGTGCTTCAGGGAACCAAAGAGGCTGAAATCAGCAAGGTTACCAATGATACCAGAGAAGTGGAGAAGGGAACGGCTTTCGTCTGTATCAGAGGATATCGGACGGACGGGCATAAGTACGTGAAAGAAGCGGTGGAAAAAGGCGCTGCAGCATTGATTGTGAAAGAAAATAATATCTTTCCTGAAAATGTAACGGTTATCAGAGTGCAGGATACCAGATATGCACTGGCTGTGATGTCGGCAGCATTTTACGGATATCCGGCAGGAAAACTGACGATGATCGGTGTTACCGGCACTAAGGGTAAGACTACGACTGCGTGTATGATCCAGCAGATGCTGGGGCTTGCCGGACATAAGGCAGGACTGATCGGAACTATTCGGACAGATACGGGGAGAAGGATACTGAAGAATCAGAATACGACTCCGGAGTCCTGCAGGATCCAGGAATATCTCGCAGAGATGGCAGAGGCCGGATGCGACGTTGCAGTGATGGAGGTCTCTTCTCAGGGACTGAAACTTGGCCGTACATCAGGGATAATCTTTGATGTGGGTGTATTTACCAATCTGGGAAGAGATCATATCGGAGAGGGAGAGCATAAGGATTTTGCAGAATATCTGCAGTGTAAGCATTTGCTGTTTGTACAGAGCAAGGTGGGAATCGGCAATGCGGATGATCCTTTTTATGAGGAAATATTTGACAGAACCGGATGCAGGAGAATCACCTATGGGATAAAATCACGGCGGGCAATGGATTATCTGGCTGATAATATACGGAATAAACGTGATAAAGATTATTTCGGTATTTCGTATAACCTGCGTTTTATCAATGAGGATGGAAGAGCGGAGAATTGTGAAATCTGTCTTCCAATGCCGGGAATTTTTAATATATACAATTCTCTGGCAGCCATAGCGACGGTGAGGTATCTGGGGATGACGGTTAAAGAGGCAGCTATGGCCATCCGAAAAGTGCGTGTTCCGGGCCGGATGGAAACTGCTGCATTATGGGAGGACGGGGCAGTATTTGTCGATTATGCCCATAATGCCATGAGTTTGGAAAATATACTGCGAATGTTGAGAGCATATACCTCCGGAAGGGTGGTTGTCGTCTTCGGGTGCGGAGGCGGCAGATCGAGGGAGAGAAGATATGAGATGGGAGAGACGGCAGGAAAATATGCGGATTTTTCCATTATTACCACCGATAATCCGCGCTATGAAGAGCCGGAGAAGATTATAGAAGATATAATAATTGGAATGAATAAAACGGAAGGCTCTTATGTGGTCATACCGGACCGGAGAACAGCTGTCCGTTATGCAATAGAGAAAAGAATCCCGGGCGACATGATTGTCATTGCGGGAAAGGGACACGAGACCTATCAGGAGATCCGGGGAGTCCGCTATCAGATGGATGACCGTCTGCTGGTAAGTGAGGCTGTCCGGGAGATCGGGAGAGAAGATGTACGCGAATATCATTATTGACATTACACATGAAAAACTGGATAAAATCTTTCAGTATCGTATTCCGAAAGAAATGGAGGGGAAACTGGAGATCGGAATGGAGGTTACAGTGCCTTTCGGAAAGGGCAACCGGGAGACCAGAGGTTATGTGGTAGGCTTCTGTGAGCAGCCGGACTATGATGCAGAGAAGGTGAAAACGATCCTTGCAGTTCCCGAGGACCGGGAGGCTATTGAGTCGAAGCTTGTGACGCTGGCGGTATGGATGAAAGAGTATTATGGCGGAACCATGATTCAGGCACTGAAGACAGTTCTGCCTATTAAGCGTAAAGAAAAGGCGCAGCAGAAGAAGACTCTTCGCCTGCTGGTCTCCGAGGCAGAAGGTCAGAAAAAACTGGAGTATTATCTGGCGAAGAACCAGAAGGCCAGAGCCAGACTTCTGGCAGCCCTTCTCGATGGGAAGGAACTGGATTACGCTCTTGTCACAAAGAAGCTTGGAATTACCCGACCGGTCATTCAGGCTCTGGAAGAGCAGGGGATTCTGAAGATAGAATCGGAGCAGGTGTTTCGAAATCCACAGGTTGCCCGGATGAAAAGACCGGAGATTTCTACCTATACAGAAGAACAGGAACGTGCCATTCAGACATTTCGGGAGGATTACAGGGCAGGTATTCGGAAGACCTATCTTGTATTCGGAGTTACCGGTAGCGGCAAGACCGAAGTCTATATGGAAATGATTTCCCGGGTAATCGAAGATGGGAAACAGGCAATTGTTCTGATTCCGGAAATAGCCCTTACCTATCAGACGGTAATGCGGTTCTGCCGGAGATTCGGGGACCGTGTATCGGTTATGAATTCCAGGATGTCTGCCGGGGAGCGTTATGATCAGATGCAAAGAGCCAGAACGGGAGACGTTGATGTGATGATTGGCCCCCGGTCGGCTCTTTTTACGCCATTTCCAAATCTGGGGCTGATCGTAGTAGATGAAGAACATGAGAATTCTTATAAAAGTGAACAGGTGCCCCGCTATCATGCCAGAGAGACGGCAATCCGCAGGGCTGAGATGGAAGGAGCCAGTGTGGTACTGGGTTCTGCAACTCCTTCTATGGAGGCATATTATCGGAGCCTGCGGGGAGAATACACTCTGCTGGAGCTTAAGAAACGGGTAGGGAATCAGACCCTTCCGCAGGTTGAGATTGTAGATATGAGGGCAGAACTGAAAAACGGGAACCGTTCTGTTTTCAGTGATGCCCTGCGCGTTAAGATGGAAGAACGCCTTCGGAAACATCAGCAGATGATGCTCTTCATCAACAGAAGAGGATATGCAGGGTTTCTCTCCTGCCGAAGCTGCGGATATGTGGTGAAATGCCCCCATTGTGATGTTTCACTTTCCCTTCACAAAAATGGAAAGATGGTTTGCCATTACTGCGGGTATGAGATGCCGGAAGTAAAGAACTGTCCGTCCTGCGGTTCTCCTCATGTGGGAGGATTTCGTGCGGGTACCCAGCAGGTGGAAGAGCTGGTGAAACGGGAATTTCCGGAAGCCAGAGTACTTCGAATGGATATGGATACCACACGTGGGAAAGAGGGATATGAAAACATACTGGGAGCATTTGCAGATGGAGAGGCAGATATTCTCGTTGGAACCCAGATGATTGTGAAAGGGCATGATTTTCCGGGAGTAACTCTGGTAGGAATTCTTGCGGCGGATATGTCGCTTTATGCGAATGACTACCGGGCGGGGGAACGGACCTTCCAGCTTTTGACGCAGGCTGCGGGTAGAGCCGGAAGAGGCCGGGAACCGGGAGAGGTGGTCATTCAGACCTACAGTCCGGATCATTACAGTATTGAAACAGCGTCCAGGCAGGATTATAAAGCATTTTATCAGGAGGAGATAGGGTATCGTGAGCTGATGGGCTATCCGCCGTCTGAGAATCTCCTGGCAGTTCTGATGACGGGGGAAGATGAGACGCTTCTGAATACGGCTGCCAAATATCTGAAAGACTATGCGGTGCGGACAGACCGGGAGGGTATTTTGACCGTAATTGGTCCGGCCAGTCCATATGTGGGGAGGGTAAATGACATTTATCGGAAGATACTCTACCTAAAATGCCCGGAATATGATATGCTTATAAGAGCGAAAAACAGGCTGGAACAATATATCGAGATAAATCCGGGGTTCCGGACCTTGAGAATACAGTTTGATTTCAACCCGATGAATATATTTTAAAAGGAGAATATAAAATGGCGATTAGAAAAATCAGAGAGATGGGCGACGATGTGCTTGCCAAATCCTGTAAGGAAGTGACGAAGATGACACTTCGTACCCAGATTTTAATTAATGATATGCTGGATACCATGTATGAAGCTATGGGGGTAGGACTTGCCGCACCTCAGGTGGGCGTCCTCAAGAGAATTGTTGTAATCGATGTGGGGGATGGTCCGCTGATTCTGATCAATCCTGAGATTCTTGAGACCTCCGGCGAGCAGACCGGGGAAGAAGGATGCCTGAGTGTTCCGGGTAAATCCGGTACAGTTACGCGTCCGAATTACGTGAAGGTAAAAGCTCTTAATGAAGAGATGGAGGAAGTGGTGCTGGAAGGAGAAGGACTTCTGGCAAGAGCGTTCTGCCATGAGATCGATCATCTGGATGGTAAGATGTATGTGGAACTGGTAGAAGGTGAACTTCACGATGTGAATTACGGGGAGGATGACTAGATGAAGATTATTTTTATGGGCACACCGGATTTTTCTGTAGGTACACTGGAGGCTCTGATAGAAGCCGGACACGAGGTGGTTCTTGCGGTAACGCAGCCGGATAAGCCCAGAGGGAGAGGGAAGGAAGTTCAGTTCCCGCCGGTAAAGGAAGTAGCTCTTCGTCATGACATTCCGGTCTATCAGCCTAAGCGGGTTCGAGAGCCGGAGTGTATAGAGAAATTGAAGAAATACAATGCTGATGTGATGGTAGTAATTGCGTTCGGTCAGATTTTACCGAAAGAAATTCTGGAAATGACTCCTTACGGATGCATCAATGTACATGCATCCCTGCTTCCGAAATACCGCGGTGCTGCGCCGATTCAATGGGCAGTCATCAATGGTGAAAAAATAAGCGGAGTCACTACCATGCAGATGGATGAAGGTCTGGATACCGGTGATATGATCCAGAAGACAGAGATTGTTCTGGATGAAAAGGAAACGGGAGGAAGCCTTCATGATAAGCTGGCAGATGCAGGTGCGAAACTCTGTGTGGAGACGCTGAAAGCACTGGAGGATGGAACAGCAGTCTTTGAAAAGCAGGGAGAGAGTCCCACCGCCTATGCAAGGATGCTGGATAAAAAGCTGGGAGCCATCGACTGGACAAGACCGGCAGTGGAGATTGAGCGCCTGATACGCGGACTGAACCCGTGGCCCAGTGCCTATACTAACTGGGATGGCAAGGTTATGAAAATCTGGGAAGCGGATGTGGAAGACAGCGACTATGCAGCACAGCCAGGAACCGTATGCGCAGTAGGAAAGGATTTCTTTACTGTACAGACAGGGGACGGTTCTCTGTCCGTAAAAGAACTTCAGATTCCGGGGAAAAAGAGGATGGATGCGGGCGCATTTCTCAGAGGCTACCAGATAACGGAAGGTCTTATATTTAAATAAAAACTCTAAAAATTGTGTGAAAAACAGGTTTTTTGCCTGTTTTTCGTGTATAATGTAACTATATCATACAAGGAGGAATGACATATGTATTATCCGGGATATTATGGATTCATGCTGGATCCGACGTATATATTGATTATAATTGGAATGGTGATCTGTCTGGCGGCATCCGCGAAGATGAACTCTACTTTTTCCAAGTATTCCAGAGTGCGGAATCACAGTGGACTGACAGGGCGTGAGGCAGCACAGCGAGTATTGAATGGCGCAGGGATTTATGATGTGCGGATCGAACATGTATCCGGCAATCTGACAGATCATTATGATCCGAGAAATAAGGTGCTCCGTCTGTCGGATGCAACTTATAATTCTGCCTCTGTTGCAGCTGTGGGAGTTGCAGCTCATGAATGCGGACATGCGATTCAGCATGCGGCAGGATATGTGCCCCTGAAGATCCGGGGAAGTCTGGTTCCCCTTGCAAATCTGGGAAGTACGCTGGCATGGCCGCTGATCCTTCTGGGATTCCTGTTCAGGGGAAGTACCTCAGCAATGCTTTTGAATTTGGGTGTTCTTGCATTTTCACTGGCGGTACTGTTTCAGATCGTTACCCTTCCGGTAGAGTTCAATGCATCTAACCGGGCTATCCGTATTCTGGGAAGCAGCGGAATGCTATATGAGGATGAGGTTTCCGCTACAAAGAAGGTGTTAAGTGCGGCAGCCCTCACTTATGTGGCAGGTGCCGCAGCATCCATTCTGCAGCTTCTGAGACTTCTGATTCTGACAGGAGGACGGAGAAATGACTAAATCAGGAGTGAACGAGAGAGAACTGGTCATGGAAATATTACTTTCTGTGACCAGAGATGGGGAGTACAGTCATATCGCCCTTCGCAATGTGCTTTCCAATTATCAGTATCTCGATAAGAAGGCTCGTGCTTTCATTACGAGGGTGACGGAAGGAACACTGGAGAGGATGATAGAGATTGATTATATCATCAACCAGTATTCCAAAGTAAAGGTAAATAAAATGAAACCGGTGATCCGGACAATTATTAGGAGCGCTGTCTATCAGTTGAAATACATGGACGGCGTTCCTAATTCTGCTGTATGTAATGAAGCGGTTAAGCTGGCTGTGAAGAGAGGATTTGGCAATCTGAGGGGATTTGTCAATGGTGTTCTCCGTAATATTGAGCGGAATCTGGATGAAATTGTGTATCCGGATCCGGCAGATAAGGTTTCCCATCTGTCAGTGGTTTATTCCATGCCGGAATGGATCGTGAAGCAGTGGCTTGACGTGTATGATGAGCAGACGGTAGAGAAGATACTGAGTGATTTTATGGAAGAAAAGCCGACATCAATCAGGTGTAATCTCTCTCGCGTCAATCGGGAGGAGTTAAAGGCACGTTTGGAAGATGAGGGAGTGAAGGCGGAAATGCATCCACAGCTGCCATGTGCCTTGATGATATCCGGTTATGATTATCTGGGAGCTCTTGAAAGCTTTCAGGAAGGGTTATTCCAGGTGCAGGATGTGAGCTCCATGTTGGTCGCAGAGTGGGCAGATCCGAAAGAAGGAGATTATATTATTGATGTGTGTGCGGCTCCGGGCGGCAAGGCACTGCATCTGGCGGATAAGCTTGACCGGGCGGGAAGCGGTCATGTGGAGGCAAGGGATCTGACAGAATATAAGATTGGATTGATTGAGGAAAATATTGAGCGCTCCGGGCTTACAAACATCCATGCAGTACAGTGGAATGCCACAGAATTTGACAAGGATGCTGAGAACAAGGCGGATATTGTGATTGCGGATCTGCCCTGTTCGGGTCTGGGAGTATTGGGAAAAAAGACCGATTTAAAATATAAGATGACGGAAGAGACTCAGAAGGAACTGGTAGCACTTCAGAGGAAAATGCTGTCAACAGTACATAGGTATGTGAAGCCCGGCGGTAGGCTGATTTATAGTACATGTACGATTCACCGGGCGGAAAATGAAGAGAATGCGGCATGGTTTGTCGACAGCTATCCGGAATTTTCTCTGGTAAAAGAACGGCAGATGCTTCCGGGAAGAGATGGAACAGACGGTTTCTATATTGCGGAATTTAAGAAAGAAAATCAGAAAGGATAATCGGAAATAAGATGGCGGCTGAGAGGAAAGATATTCGTTCTTACAATTATGAAGAGCTGTTAAAAGAAATGCAGGATATTGGTGAAAAACCGTTCCGGGCAAAGCAGATATATGAGTGGCTTCATGTGAAGCTTGCAGACAGTTTTGATGAAATGACGAATCTGTCCAAAGCATTGAGGGAGAAATTATCTGTGAATTATGAAATCCGAAAGGTATCCATGCTGGAGAGACAGATATCTGCGGTAGACCCTACGGAAAAATTTCTGTTTGAGCTCAAGGACGGCAATGTAGTGGAAAGTGTGCTGATGAAATATAATTATGGCAATTCGGTGTGCATTTCTTCACAGGTGGGCTGTCGGATGGGTTGCCGCTTCTGTGCGTCTACCATTGGCGGGCTGGTCCGCAATCTGACCATTTCCGAAATGTTGGGACAGGTCTATCAGATACAGAAGATATGTGGGGAACGCGTTTCGAATATTGTAGTGATGGGAACCGGAGAACCTATGGATAATTATGAGAGTTTTCTTGGATTCATTCATATGATAAGCGATGAGCACGGACTTCATATCAGCCAGAGAAATATTACCGCCTCAACCTGTGGAATCGTTCCGAATATGCTGCGCCTGGCGGAAGAGGGACTTCAGATCACACTGGCTCTTTCACTTCATGGTTCCAGCCAGGAGAAAAGAAAGAAACTGATGCCGGTGGCAAATAAATACGATTTATCAGAAGTACTGGCAGCCTGTGATACATATTTTGAAAAGACAGGAAGAAGAATTACGTTTGAATACAGTCTGGTACAGGGGGTCAATGATACGCAGGAAGATGTTCAGGAACTGACGGCTATACTGAAGCATCGGAACTGTCATCTGAACCTGATACCGGTAAATCCGATCAAGGAGAGAGATTTTCAGAAACCAAGCCGCAAAAATGCGCTTGAATTCAAAAATAAACTTGAAAAAAACGGAATAAATGTTACTATTAGAAGGGAAAGAGGTTCCGATATTGACGGGGCCTGTGGACAATTACGACGACGTTATGTAACTGCCCGAAAAGGAGAGCCAGATGAAAGTTTATGCAATGACTGATGTAGGAAGAAGACGCGAAATGAATCAGGATTATGTATTTGCAACAGATAAGCCTGTGGGACCATTCCCCAACCTTCTCATAGTTGCTGATGGTATGGGAGGACACAAGGCAGGAGATTTTGCGTCTAAATATACGGTGGAAGTACTGCTTCGAGAGCTGTTATCCTCCAAAGGGGGTAAGCCGGAAGCAATTTTAAAGAAGGTAATTGAGGTCGCTAATCATAAACTTATTGAAGCGGCGAGTCAGGATGTAAAGCTGGAAGGAATGGGAACTACGCTTGTGGTTGCCACGGTAATCGGTAATACTCTGCATTTTGCGAATGTAGGAGACAGCCGTTTGTATCTGATTGGCGACCATATCCGCCAGTTATCCAAGGATCACTCTCTGGTTGAGGAGATGGTCCGGCTTGGAGGTATCCGTGCTGAGGATGCCAGAAATCACCCGGATAAGAATATTATCACACGTGCTATGGGAGTTAAAGCCGGTGTGGAGGCTGATTTCTATGAGTTTCGGCTGAAAAGGGGAGATATTATTCTGATGTGTACAGATGGACTCAGCAATATGGTTGAGGATGAAGACATGTTCGGACTGGTAAAAGGAGCCAGAGATATTGTAGAGGCAGTGCATTTATTGATAGACAGGGCAAATAGTAATGGGGGAAGAGATAACATAGGTGTTGTGCTGGCAGAACCCATTGCCAGTGAGGTGAGCAGATGGTAAAAGATGGTATTTTTTTAGGAAAGCGATATGAGGTATTATCCAAGATCGGTGCGGGCGGCATGGCAGATGTCTATAAGGGCAAAGATCATGTTCTGAACCGATATGTTGCGATTAAGGTTTTAAAGAGAGAGTTCCGTGAAGATGAGACCTTTGTAAAAAAGTTCCGTACGGAAGCACAGGCGGCAGCGGGACTTATGAATCCGAATATTGTGAATGTATATGATGTCGGTGAGGACAGAGGCCTCTATTACATGGTAATGGAGCTGGTTGAGGGTATTACATTAAAAGAATATATAGACAAGAAGAAAAGGTTATCTCCGAAAGAGGTAATCAGTATTGCAATTCAGATGTGTAATGGTATCCAGGCGGCACATAACCGACAGATCGTGCATCGGGATATTAAGCCACATAATGTCATCATTTCAAAAGACGGTAAGGTGAAGGTGACGGATTTCGGAATTGCAAAAGCGGCAACATCCACGACGGTCAGTACTTCGGCCATGGGATCTGTTCATTATACATCACCGGAACAGGCCAGAGGCGGATATGTAGACAACAGAAGTGATATTTATTCAGTGGGTATTACCCTTTATGAGATGGTTACCGGGCATGTACCCTTTGACGGTGAGTCTACAGTAGAGGTTGCGGTGAAACATCTTCAGGAAGAAATCACACCTCCGTCGGAGTATGTGAGGGATATTCCTTATAGTCTGGAACAGATTATCCTGAAATGTACACAGAAGAATTCAGAGAGAAGATATTCGGACATTGAAGAACTGATATTGGATCTGAAACATTCCCTGGTGGATCCTGACGGGGATTTTGTAAAGATTGCTCCTTTGCAGAATGCGGATACGGTGATTATTACGGAAGATGAGCTGGATGACATCAGAAATGCATATGACGATGATTCTTATGATGACGATGATTCCTATGATGATAATTACGATGACGGATATGATGATGATAATTACGATGATGAGGAAGAGTATGAGGATGACAGGCACCGGAACAGAGGCAGAGGCCGTGATGATGTGAATCCGGGTATGAATAAGATCATGAAGATTCTTACCATTGCTGTAGCAGTGATTATCCTGCTCGTACTTGGGCTTGTGGTCGGTAAAGCGACAGGTCTCTTTAAATTCGGCTCTAAGATTACGGCCGAAGAGACGGAAGAAAAAGTAAAAGTTCCAAATGTTGTTGGTATGACAGAAGCGGAAGCAATTAAAGAATTAAATAAAAAGGGACTGGGATATACAATTAAGGCACGTGAAGAGTCGAAAAAGTATGAAGCCGGCACGGTAATGAAGCAGAGTCCGGAAGATGGAACACGTGTAAAGAAAAATACACAGATTGAATTAACGATCAGTTCCAAACTGATAGGTGAAGAGATTGTGGTTCCGGATGTATCGGGAAAAGATGAGTCTGAAGCACAGAAGGCATTGGAAAAGGCAGGATTTGAAAAGATTACATCTGAGGCGGTATACAGTGATAAGGAACAGGGAACCGTCATCGGAACGACTCCGGCAGCAGGCTCAAAGGCAACAAAAGCAACAGAAATTAAAATGCAGGTCAGTAAGGGAACAGAAAAAATCAGTGTTCCTGATGTGACGGGCAAATCAGAAAATGATGCGAAAAGTGCGCTGACATCTGCAGGGCTGACAGTTGGATCTGTTACGACGGAGTACAGTGATACAAAGGAGGCTGGTCTGGTCATTTCACAGGATCCGGCGGGAGGAACCAAGGTAACGAAAGGGACATCGGTAACGCTGGTTGTCAGTCTTGGAAAGAAGCCTGAACAGAAGATCAGTGTTCCTGGCATTGTAGGCGTGGATGAAGGAACGGCAGGACAGATGTTAAGCAGTGCCGGACTCAGCGTGGGTTATACAACTTACGAGTGGAATGATTCCGTTCCGGCTGGTAAGGTGGTAAGCTGTGATCCTGGTGTGGGAAGCAGTGTATCGAAAGGTGCAGCCGTTAATATTGTGGTAAGTAAGGGCCCTAATAGTGGCGGCGGCGAAGAAGATCCAGCTGAGGAATAATAGAATATGCAGGGAAAGATTGTAAAAGGAATTGCCGGATTCTACTACGTTCACGTAGTAGAATTCGGTATTTACGAATGTAAGGCAAAAGGAATCTTCCGCAAGGAGAAGCAAAAACCGCTTGTGGGAGATGATGTGGAAATTGATATTATCAGTGAGGAAGAGAAGACCGGTAATATTGTGGAGATTCTTCCGAGAAAAAATGAGCTTATCCGTCCGGCGGTGGCGAATGTGGATCAGGCATTGGTGGTATTTGCCATTACAAAACCCAAACCGCATTTTAATCTTCTGGACCGCTTTCTGGTAATGATGGAGAGCAAGGAGCTTCCGGTGATTTTGTGTTTTAATAAGCAGGATATTGCTGAGGAATCTGAGATAGAAGAATTGAGAAGTATTTATGAGGGATGCGGCTATCCGGTTATATTTACCAGTGCCAGGGAGGAAGAGAATATTGATCAGGTGCTGGAGGCCTTAAAAGGAAAGACGACAGCGGTAGCAGGACCGTCCGGTGTGGGTAAATCCTCGCTCATAAATCGCCTGCAGTCGGGAATCCGTATGGAAACCGGTGCGATCAGCAGTAAAATTGACCGGGGAAAACATACGACAAGACATTCCGAGCTGATTGCAATAAATGAAGACTCTTATATTATGGATACACCCGGATTCAGCTCCTTGTATACCAATGATTTTGAAAAAGAAGAGTTGAAATACTATTTTCCGGAATTTACTCCTTATGAAGGAACATGCAGATATAACGGCTGTGATCATGTGCATGAGCCCGGATGTGCAGTAAAAGAAGCACTGGAGCAGGGGAAAATACATGAAGTGAGATACCAGAATTATCTGGAAATGTATAAAGAACTAAAGGAAAAGAGGAGGTATTGATTTATGAAGTATATGCTGGCACCGTCTATTCTGGCGGCGGATTTTACGGAACTTGGAAAACAGATGAAGATGACAGAGGACAATGGTGCAGAATATCTGCATTTTGATGTAATGGATGGAATGTTCGTGCCGAGTATTTCTTTTGGAATGCCTGTGCTTAAGTCTATTAAGAAAGCAACGAATCAGGTCATGGATGCACATCTGATGGTACAGGATCCGATCCGTTATATCGATAATTTTAAAGAAGCAGGAGCAGACTATGTAACCGTACATCTGGAGGCGTGTGAAGATTTGCATGCGGCTTTGGATAAAATTCGTGAGTGTGGAATGAAAGTGGGGCTTTCTATCTGTCCGGAGACACCGGCAGAGGCAGTGAGAGAATATCTTCCGAAGATTGATATGCTCCTGGTAATGTGTGTTCATCCGGGATTTGGCGGTCAGAAATTCATTCCGGAATCTCTGGATAAGATCCGGGCAATTCGTCGGATGATCACAGAGGCAGGACTGTCCGTGGATATCGAGGTGGATGGAGGAATCTATCTTACAAATGTGAGGGAAGTTCTGGATGCCGGTGCAAATATTATTGTTGCGGGTTCCGCAGTATTTAATGGAGATCCGGCAGAAAACACGAAGAAATTTATGGAGATACTGAAAGACTATGAGTAAATGTGCGATAATCATTACCGGGGGGAGTCTTGATGAGGAACTGGTGCTTTGCACCATCAGGGGAGAAATGAATCCGTGGATTATCGGAGTTGACAAAGGGGTAGAATTTTTATATAGGCATGCCATTATGCCCAGTTATATTGTAGGGGATTTTGACAGCCTGTCAGAAGAAATCGTAGATTATTATAAGAACAATACGAATGTTCCAATCCGGGAATTTAATCCGGTTAAGGATGCATCGGACACAGAGATTGCGGTGCGCCTTGGAATCACTCTTGGGTGCGAGCGTCTGCTGATCCTTGGAGCAACCGGAGGAAGGGTGGATCACCTGTGGGCAAATGTCCAGACTTTGATGATTCCGTTTAAGGCAGGAGTGGAAGCTGTGATTCTGGATCCCCTGAACCGGATACGTCTGATTGGAGGAGAGACACATCTTAAGAAGGAAGAGGCTTTTGGTCCGTATTTTTCTGTCTTTCCACTTGGTGAGATCGTGTATGGATTCAGTATCAAAGGTGCGAAGTATCCATTAAAAGAGCATACTCTGACTCCTTATGACAGCCTGTGCGTCAGCAATCAGATCGAGGAGGATGAAGTGGTAATAGATTTTACCACCGGAGTGGTTATTCTGATGGAAACACGTGACAGAGAAAAAGAAACGTGTTAGAATAGACACCGCACGAGAAAATGATAAGAGAGGAAATGAAATAAATATGAAATTGGGAATTGTTGGTTTGCCAAATGTAGGAAAAAGTACATTATTTAACTCCCTGACCAAGGCAGGGGCAGAGTCTGCCAATTATCCATTCTGTACAATTGATCCGAATGTAGGTGTTGTAACAGTGCCGGATGAGAGACTGAATGTGCTGGGAGAGATGTATCATACAAAAAAAATTATTCCTGCGGCTATTGAATTTGTAGATATTGCAGGTCTGGTAAAGGGCGCATCAAAGGGAGAGGGACTTGGAAACCAGTTTCTTGCCAATATTCGTGAGGTGGATGCAATCGTTCATGTGGTTCGCTGTTTTGAGGACAGTAATATCGTTCATGTGGATGGAAGCATTGACCCAATGCGTGATATTGAGACTATCAATCTGGAGTTGATTTTCTCTGATTTGGAGATCCTGGAGAGAAGAATTGCCAAGACTACCAAGGTTGCAAGAAACGATAAAACAGCGGCCAAGGAATTAAAGCTTCTGGAGAAAATCAAGGCTCATCTGGAAGATGGAAAGATGGCAAAGAGCTTTGACGGAGCTGAAGATGAGGAAGAACAGGAGTGGCTGGCAGGATATAATCTTCTGACCTATAAGCCGGTTATCTTTGCGGCTAACGTGACCGAGGATGATCTTCCGGACGATGGTGCATCCAATCCGGGGGTTCAGGAAGTGCGGGAGTATGCGAAAGAAGAGAACTGCGAGGTGTTCGTAGTATGTGCACAGATTGAGCAGGAGATTGCCGAACTGGATGACGATGAGAAGAAAATGTTCCTGGAGGATCTGGGACTTAAGGAATCCGGTCTTGAGAAGTTGATTAAGGCAAGCTATAGTCTTTTGGGGCTGATCAGTTACCTCACAGCAGGTGAACCGGAGGTTCGTGCGTGGACGATCACCAAAGGCACGAAGGCTCCTCAGGCAGCAGGAAAGATTCATACGGACTTTGAACGTGGATTTATCCGTGCGGAAGTGGTTGCATATGATGATCTGATGGCATGCGGTTCTCATGCGGCAGCAAAAGAAAAGGGACTGGTGCGTCTGGAAGGAAAAGAATACGTCGTTCAGGACGGAGATATTATGCTGTTCCGTTTTAATGTATAGCATACATATGGTATAGCATACATGAAAGGAAAGAACAGTTATGCATATGAATATTGATTTTCCCAATCTGGGAATTCATCTGGAACATGTGGGAAAGACCGTGACAGTTTTTAATTTTGATATTGCATATTATGGTATTGTGATTGGAATTGGTATTGTTGCGGGACTTGCGATTGCTATGTGGCAGGCCAGGAGAACCGGGCAGAATCCGGAAGATTATATTGATCTTGCAATGTATGCCGTCATTTTCGGAATTATCGGAGCGAGAATTTATTATGTGGCATTTTCGTGGGATATGTATAAGGATGATTTTCTGAGTATTCTGAATATCCGGGAAGGTGGTCTTGCTATCTATGGCGGTGTGATTGCAGCTGTCATTACCGTATTTATATTTGCAAAATGGAAAAAGCTTTCACCATTTCTTCTCCTGGATACAGCGGGACTAGGGCTTGTGACCGGACAGATGATCGGCAGATGGGGGAATTTCTTTAACAGAGAGGTGTTCGGTGAATATACGAACAGTCTGCTGGCTATGAGACTTCCGGTGGATGCAGTGAGAAGTTCTGATATATCGGAAACGATGTGGAATCATGTTGAGACAGTTAAAGGGGTGAATTATATACAGGTACATCCAACCTTTCTGTATGAATCGTTGTGGTGCCTGATGGTACTCCTTTTGATGATTATTTATGGAAGATATAAGAAGTTTGATGGAGAGGTATTCCTGTTTTATCTTGCGGGATACGGAGCAGGGCGATTCTGGATAGAAGGTATCCGCACGGATCAGCTTCTTCTCCCGGTAGTTGGTCTTCCGGTATCTCAGGTGTTATCAGGAGTTCTGATTGTGGTGTCCGTTGTATGGATTATTCTTGGAAGAAGGAAAGCAGGAAAGAAACAATAAAAGATAATAGAAGCGGGAAGCATCTCCGGTATTTCCGGAATGCTTCCCGCTTTATAGTATATAGTTGTGTATGTAATTATTTGATAAAGCCAAAACAGTTCAATATAACGATCAGAGTCAGTACCGGAACTGCAACCGTCATGATGACCTTATCATACAGGCTCAGCTTTCCATCACGTCCGTCTTTGGTCAGCTCTTTTTCATATCCCTTGTATCCCCATACCTTGCAGCAGTAGAAAGCAGTCAGGAGACATCCTAAAGGAAGAAGCACATATCCGGAGAAGCAGTCGATCCAATCATAAATATTATAATAAGAAACACCAGTTCCGAATGACCACCATGGAAGTTTTACGCCGCTTAAGAGACCGTAGCCCTGACTTAAGGAACAGAACACACCACCAATCATGATGAAAATCGCTGTTATCCATGTTGCTTTACTATGGCTGATGTGCATTTTCTCTTCTACACATTTTACCGGAATCTCCAGAATTGTAAAGAAGGTGGAGAGTACGGCAAAGATGATGGCTGTGAAGAAGAATAATCCCAAAATGTTACCGCCCGGCAGTTTGGAGAAAATTTCTGTCATTGCAAGGAAAATCAGGGATGGACCTGCAGCCATCTCAGAACCGGAACCAACAACAGTAGGGATAACTACGAAACCTGCGGTAAGAGCTACAGCGGTATCGCAGACAGTAACCATCATGGAATCTTTGCGAATATTAGCGCTGTCCTTAACGCTTGCACCAAGTGTAACGAAGATAGCCCAACCGATACCGACGGAGAACATAACCTGCATACATGCATCAGCAAAGGTTTTCCAGGTAAACTTTGAAAAGTCCGGAATCAGATAAAATTTTAATCCCTCAATAGCACCGTCAAATGCGAATAGTGCCCAGAAACCGCAGATGAGAAGCAGTACAAATAACAGTGGCATAATTACTTTTGTTACTTTTTCTACCAGTTCAGTGATACCTTTTGAAAGAAGAAGAACAATAATCAACATCAGGATGCCGGCATAAATCAGAGGCTGAATCGGATCTGAAATAAAATCCATATAATATTCAGCCTTATCGGCTCCAAAATTACCGCCCAGAAGATAGGCAACCGCATACTTTAAAACATAACCGCTGACGATGATATAATACATGTCAATCATGAAAGTACACGCAACATTGACGAATCCGGCAAATTTCCATTTTGGATTCACAATTCCGTAGGCATCGATGGCATTCGTTTTTGCATAACGGCCGATTGCCGTTTCCATCTCTACAACCGGATGTCCCAGAATCAGGCAGAGAATAATATAAACTACGATGAATGCACCGCCTCCGCCGCCATATGCCAGATATGGGAACTTCCAGATGTTACCGAGACCGATAGCTGCACCGGCAGCTACCATAATGTAGCCGAATCTTGACCCAAAGTTAGCCGCAGCTTTTTTCTCATTACTCATAAAAACACTCCAATCTCTCTTTTTTGGATATGGATGAGATAAAAAAAGATGCACTCACAGTCGTGTGAGAGCATCTTTGCCCAACCAAATCCTCTTCTTTAGTATATCCTAAATAATGCAGTGTGTCAAGAAATTGTGAAAAAATGTAGAAGAAGCGCTGGGAAAATACGGAATATTCAAAATATTTTTGTATAACTTCTGTGAGCAGATCTTAAAGATGTACGGAAAATAAAACAGGCGAAACACTGGACTTTTAGACAGGCAGAGGATATAATAATTGTACACGTCGAAAATTAAATTTATTTATTTTCATTATTAAGGAGGAACAACAGAAATGGCAAGAAAAATGAAAACCATGGATGGTAATCATGCAGCAGCTCATGCATCATATGCTTATACAGACGTTGCAGCAATTTACCCGATCACACCATCATCCGTTATGGCAGAAGCTACAGATGAATGGGCAACTCAAGGTAGAAAGAACATCTTTGGACAGGAAGTACAGGTAACAGAGATGCAGTCAGAAGCAGGTGCAGCAGGTACTGTACATGGCTCACTGGCAGCAGGTGCCCTGACTACAACTTACACAGCATCCCAGGGCTTGCTTCTTATGATTCCAAACCTTTATAAAATCGCTGGTGAGCAGCTGCCGGGTGTATTTAACGTATCTGCCCGTGCTATTGCAAGCCACGCATTATCAATTTTCGGTGATCACTCAGACGTATATGCATGCCGTCAGACCGGATGTGCTATGCTCTGTGAGTCCAGTGTACAGGAAGTTATGGACTTGACACCGGTTGCACACTGTGCAGCAATCAAAGGACGTATTCCGTTTATTAACTTCTTCGATGGATTCCGTACATCTCATGAGATTCAGAAGATTGAGACATGGGATTATGAAGATCTGAAAGATTTAGTAGATATGGATGCAATCGATGCATTCAGAAAACATGCATTGAATCCAAATCATCCTTGCCAGAGAGGTTCCGCTCAGAACCCGGATATCTTCTTCCAGGCAAGAGAAGCATGTAACCCGTACTATGATGCAATGCCGGCAATCGTTCAGGAATATATGGACAAGGTTAATGCTAAGATCGGTACAGATTACAAGCTCTTCAATTACTATGGAGCAGCAGATGCAGAGAGAGTTATCGTTGCTATGGGATCTGTATGTGATACCATCGACGAGACTGTAGATTACTTAACAGCAGCAGGACAGAAGGTTGGTGTTATCAAAGTTCGTCTGTACAGACCATTCTGTGCACAGGCTCTGATTGATGCAATTCCTGAGACAGTTAAGACTATCACAGTATTAGACAGAACAAAAGAGCCAGGTGCTCTTGGCGAGCCTCTGTACCTGGATGTTGTAGCAGCCCTTAAGGGATCCAAATTCGATGCAGTTCCGATCCTTTCCGGACGTTACGGCTTAGGTTCCAAGGATACAACACCTGCACAGATCGTTGCAGTATTTGAAAATACAGAAAAAGAGAAATTCACAATCGGTATCGTGGATGATGTTACAGGTCTTTCCCTTGAAGTAGGTGCTCCTCTGGTTACAACACCGGCAGGAACAATCAACTGTAAATTCTGGGGACTTGGAGCAGACGGTACTGTTGGTGCTAACAAGAACTCTATCAAGATCATTGGTGACAATACAGACATGTACGCTCAGGCTTACTTTGATTATGATTCCAAGAAGTCCGGTGGTGTAACAATGTCCCACTTACGTTTTGGTAAGAGCCCGATTAAATCTACCTACCTGATTCACAAAGCAAACTTTGTTGCATGCCACAATCCTTCTTATGTGAATAAATATAATATGGTTCAGGAACTGGTAGATGGCGGAACATTCCTTCTGAACTGTCCATGGGATATGGAAGGTCTGGAGAAGCACTTACCGGGACAGGTGAAAGCATTCATCGCAAACCACAACATTAAGTTCTACACAATCGACGGTATCAAGATTGGTAAAGAGATCGGACTTGGCGGACGTATCAACACCGTTCTTCAGTCTGCATTCTTCAAACTGGCTGCTATTATTCCGGAAGAAGAAGCAATCGATCTGATGAAGGCTGCTGCAAAAGCAACATACGGCAAGAAGGGTGACAAGATCGTTCAGATGAACTACGATGCTATTGATGCCGGAGCAAAACAGGTACATGAAGTAGCAGTTCCGGAAAGCTGGAAAGACTGCGAAGATGAAGGATTATTCACACCGGAAGTTAAGGGTGGAAGAGCAGATGTTGTTGATTTCGTTAAGAACATCCAGTCTAAAGTTAATGCTCAGGAAGGTAACTCCCTGCCGGTATCTGCATTCAAGGATTATGTAGATGGTTCTACACCGTCCGGTTCAGCAGCATACGAGAAACGTGGTATCGCAGTAGATATCCCGGTATGGCAGCCGGAAAACTGTATCCAGTGTAACCGCTGTGCATACGTATGTCCGCACGCTGTTATCCGTCCGGTAGCTCTGACAGAGGAAGAGGCTGCTAAGGCTCCGGAAGGACTGAAGACACTCGACATGATCGGTATGCCAGGTATGAAGTTTACTATGACTGTATCAGCTTATGACTGTACAGGATGTGGTTCCTGTGCTAACGTATGTCCTGGTAAGAAGGGTGAGAAAGCACTCGTTATGGGCAATATGGAAGCAAATGCCGGAGCACAGGTATACTTTGATTTCGGTACAAAGATTCCTGTAAAGGCAGAAGTTGTTGCTAAATTTAAAGAAAATACTGTTAAGGGAAGTCAGTTCAAACAGCCACTCTTAGAGTTCTCTGGAGCTTGTGCAGGTTGTGGAGAGACACCTTACGCTAAATTAATCACACAGTTATTCGGTGACAGAATGTACATTGCTAATGCAACAGGATGTTCTTCTATCTGGGGTAACTCCTCACCGTCTACACCATACACAGTAACACCGGAAGGAAAAGGACCGGCATGGTCTAATTCCCTGTTCGAGGACAACGCTGAGTTTGGTTACGGTATGTTATTAGCTCAGAAAGCTTTAAGAGAAGGACTGAAAGCAAAAGTTGAGACCGTAATGGCAGCAGAGGCAGCTTCTGAAGAAGTAAAAGCAGCTTGCAAAGAGTGGCTGGATACTTACAGCTGTGGAGCAACAAACGGAACAGCTACTGATAAACTTGTTGCAGCATTAGAAGGATGCGATTGCGAAGTTTGCCAGGATATCGTTAAGAATAAAGATTTCCTTGCTAAGAAATCCCAGTGGATCTTCGGTGGTGACGGATGGGCTTACGATATCGGATTCGGTGGTGTAGACCACGTTCTGGCAAGTGGAAAAGATATCAACATCATGGTATTTGATACAGAGGTTTACTCCAACACAGGTGGACAGTCCTCCAAAGCTACCAAGACTGGTGCTATCGCTCAGTTTGCAGCAGGCGGTAAAGAGACCAAGAAGAAAGACCTTGCAGGTATTGCAATGAGCTACGGATACGTATATGTAGCACAGATTGCTATGGGTGCTGACTTCAATCAGACTGTAAAAGCAATTTCTGAAGCTGAGGCATATCCGGGACCATCACTTATCATTGCATACGCTCCATGTATCAACCATGGTATTAAGAAGGGTATGAGCAAAGCTCAGACAGAGGAACAGCTGGCAGTTGAGTGCGGATACTGGAACAACTTCAGATTCAATCCTGCAGCAGAGGGTGCTAAGTTCACTCTTGACAGCAAAGAGCCTAAGCTTGAAGGATACAAAGACTTCCTGAATGGCGAGGTTCGTTACAACGCTCTTGCAAGATTCAATCCGGAGAAGGCAGAAGTAATGTTTGCTAAGAATGAAGCTGAAGCTAAAGACAGATACGAGTATCTGAAGAAACTGGTTACACTTTACGGATCAGAAGAGTAAAAAATAAACGCGGATCATATCGGCGTTAAAGATGAATAATGCCGGCAGAATCTGACGGCAGAAACAGGACAGATATGCGTCATGGCATATCTGTCTTTTCGTAAAAAAAGACAAATAATCGCAGTACAAGGAGGCACAAGATGAGAAAGAAATGGATGGGACTTCTTCTGGCAGGACTTCTTTTCTGTACAATGGGACTATCTTCAAGAGCGGCTGAGGGATATTTCGATGAGCTTCAGACACCGGATTATGAGGAGCTTGGCCTGAAACAGGACACAGATGAGGAGAAGAACTACAGTATGGATGCCTGCGACGGTAAAATCTATATTGCAGGCGGCAATCTGAAAGTAGAAAAAGAGGGGAAAGAATATCCGGTTGTTCTTGTGTACAACGAGGAAGAAGAAACATGGGGAACAATCTGGGCTACATTTTTGGGAACGGAAGGAGAACTGCAGTTAGTAGCAGGAGATGATAAGCTGTACCTTCTGGAAAATAAATATACCCAGTTAAATGTATTTGCCTATGATTTAAGCACTAAGGAGGTTAAAGAGCTGGCATCTTTCAACCATGAACGAAGAGAGAGAGGTAACAGTCTTCTGTATGACGGAAACTATATATGGATGATCGGTGGTGCGTATCAGGATGAAGAGGGAAAAATATGGGAGCCTCATGGCGAGATCAAGCGTCTGGATGTGAAGAATGGTAAAATGGAGGTGTCAGAGCTTCAGTTGTCCTGTCCCTGCTATGATGCACAGTCAGAGCTTTTTGAAAACAGAATCATTGTAGCAGGCGGTATCAATGCGGAGGGAAAATGGGAGAAAAGTACAGAAATCATTGATATGCAGAATCAGGAGATTGTAAAAGGTGCTGATTATCCGGAATGTTATGACGGTCAGATTGTAGATGCGGCTTCAGGCAGCTTTGATGGCAAAATGGTTGTGTCCGGAATGATCCTGGATGAAGCTCATACGACAGATACTTTTCTTTATGATTCCGCTGAAGATACATGGTCCGCACTTCCGGACAGGCTGACGGATGGTGAGTTATCCTATTCGGATGGAGTTGTAAGCGGCTGTTATTTCTACGTATATGGGGTAGAGGAAAAAAATCAGAGTAAAGAGCACGTGTTCCGGCGTCTGAAAGTGAGAGAAAAGGAAGAACTGTCAACAGGCGGGGATGAAGACGAAAAGGATGTACCTCAGATTACGGAAGAAAAGACAGACGAAAATGCGGACCTTGAAGATACCAAAGAAAAAGAAAGTAAAAGCGAAGATGGTGCAACAAAAATCATCTTCCTGGTCTGTGGTGCGGTGGCCGTTCTTGGAATTGGTATGAAGATAAAACAGATTATCGTTTCAAAAAAGAAAAAAACAGAAGAGGAAGACAGGAGAGAGGAATAAAATGCTGCTTTTACAACAGATGGTCGTACTTTTTATATACATGATGATGGGATATTTCTGCTGTAAAAAAGGGGTTCTGGATGAGCGAACCAGTAAGAAAATATCGTGGATCGTAGTCAATCTTGCAAATCCGGGACTGATCATTTCTTCAGCTGTAAATGGTGATGGAGAGATTGGCGGGAAAGAACTGGCAATAACATTTATTGCAGCAATCATCATGTTTGCAGTGCTTCTTGTGCTGGCGCAGGTGCTTCCGCGCCTGTTCAGAATAGAGGAACAGGACAGAGGAGTCTATAACATCATGACGGTATTTAACAATATCGGTTTTATGGGATTTCCGGTCATTTCGGCTGCATTCGGCAATGAAGCGCTTTTGTATGCTGCGATTTTTACTCTCCCCTTTAATGTGCTGATCTATACCTATGGAATTTACGTTATCAGCGGAAAAGATCAGGGGAAAAATGATACGGATCAGATATCCTCTGGTGGAAACAGCGGAATACAACTGGGGCGTATACTGAATGTAGGTGTCATCACCTGCCTGATAGCAACTGTTCTGTATCTGCTTCGAGTACCGGTGCCGCAGTTTGTGAAAACGACAGCCAGTGGGCTTAGCAGTCTAACTGCACCTCTCAGTATGATGGTGATCGGAGTTTCCATGACCAGCATCCGTATGAAGGAGTTGTTCATGGATGTTAAGATGCTTTTGTATTCTGCGGTAAAGCTTCTCGTTATACCGATAGTTGGAACTATGATTGCACAACATTTCCTGAATAATGAACTGCTGTGTGCGGTGATCATGATTATGTTGGCAACTCCGGCGGCAAGTATGACGGTAATGCTTGCTCAGCAGTATGGGGGGAATGTGGAAACAGCCTCCAGGAGCGTGGCGCTGACTACTCTGCTTTCAGTTGTGACCATTCCTGTAGTGTCAGCGATAGTATTCTAAATGAAAGGAAAAAATGTCGTGGATATCAAATGTATTGCTTTGGATCTGGATGGAACAGTCTTAAACTCCGAAGGAAAATTGTCAGAAAAAAACCGTACAGCTATCGAGACCACGATTGCAAATGGAATTCATATCGTGATTGCCAGTGGGCGGTCTTACTGGTCACTTCCGAAGGAAATCTTATCCATTTCGGGAATTGAGTATGCGATTACATCCAACGGTGCAGCAGTGTATCATGTTCCTACGGAAACAAGACTACGGGGATATACACTTACCCGACAGTCTGTGCAGGAGATTTTGAAGAAAACATCTGACAGAACTGTTACATATGAGGCTTTTGTGGATGGAAAAGCATACGCAGACATCTCTTACGTGAAGGATCCGGTGCGTTACGGTGCCAGTGAAAGAGCTGCCGCCTATGTGCAGCGGACGCGGCAGATGGAAGAGGATATTGTGAAATTTATAAATACTCATATTGATGAGCTGGACAGTATCGATATTATTGTGAAGAGTGAGGAGATGAAAAAAGATATCCAGAAGCTCCTTTCAGAGGTTCCGGATATATACATTACGTCATCAGTCAGGCAGCTGGTGGAAATTTCCCACAGAAATGCAGGGAAAAAGACCGGACTCTCTTATGTGGCAGACCGCCTTGGAATCAGGCGGGAGGAGACAGCGGCCTTTGGAAATGCAGATAATGATATTGATATGTTGTGTTTTGCGGGCATCGGTGTGGCGGTTGCCGATGCGTCTGAGGGCTGCAGGAAGGCAGCGGATGTGATCGTAGCCGGGCATGATGAGGATGGAGTGGGAGATTGGATTATAGATAATATGTTCAATACATTTTAAATTACCGCCAGGTCTTCCAGCATCTCATGCACGGTTTTACCAAGCACAGGATGATGCCAGTATGGTGCAATCTCGTGAAGAGGACGAAGAACAAAGTCACGCTTATGCATCTCTACGTGAGGAATACACAGATCATCATCTCCGTAAATCAGGTCGTCATAGAAAATGATATCCAGGTCCAGAGTTCTAGGTCCCCAGTGGATGATGCGCTCCCGTCCGGCTTCCTGTTCGATTCGATGAAGCTCATCCAGAAGTTCTTCCGGTGTGAGAAGGGTGCGCAGAAGAAGTGCGCCATTCAGGAAATCATCCTGCTCTGTGACGCCATATGGTGCAGTGGTGAGAAAAGATGATACCTTTGTGACATGGCAGCCGCGAATCTGATCCAGGGCTGATATAGCACCCTTCAAATACTGTTCCTTGTCACCCATGTTAGAGCCGAGAGCGATGCAGGCAGTGTGCCATCCGCGTTCGATTTCTACAGAAACAGTGTCCAATGGGAGTCCCACAGGAGCCCAGGGCTTTTTAATCTCAAGCTGGATTTTTTCTAGTGCGGGCGTCTGGAGCAGGAGCGCCTCTGCCAGCGTTTCTGCGACACGTTCAATTAATTGAAAGGTATGGTTTTTCATAAAATGATCAATGAACTGACTGACCTCTCCGTAATGGATGGAGGAGGTCAGTTCATCTGTTTTTCCGGCTTTCCGGGTATCCGTAAACAGGGTGGCGCTTACCAGAAATTTCTGTCCCAGTACATTCTCTTCCGGAAAAACTCCATGATTTGCAAATATTTCCAGATTCTGGATTTTAATCTTATCCATGATAAATATCCTCTTATAAACTATGTTCTCTCAGTATGGCCTCTGTCATGGCGATGGCCCGTTTATTTGCTTTTACATCGTGGACCCGGACAAAGGAGCAGCCATTCAGCATTCCGTATACGGTGGTGGCAAGGGTTCCCTCTTCGCGCTGGTCGGAGGGCAGATCCAGTGTCAGGCCGATTACGGACTTCCTGGAAGTGCCAAGAAGGACAGGATAGCCCAGCTCCTGCATTTTGCCTACCTTCTGTATGATCTCCAGATTCATCTCATAATTCTTGCCAAACCCTACGCCCGGGTCCAGAATGATTTTGTCATCCGGGATACCGGCTTCTTTAGCAATGCGGATACATTCCCGCATATCATTCATAAAATCCTCAAGAAAATTCTGATACTCTGCGGCATTGCGGTTATGCATCAGACAGCAGGTCGCCTGATAGTCTGCGGTCAGCTTTGCCATGTGCGGGTCGTATTTGAAGCCCCAGATGTCGTTGACCAGATCGGCTCCGGCTTCCAATGCGGCTCTGGCAACAGTACTTTTGTAGGTGTCGATGGAGACAGGAATGTCAAAATGAGATTTCAGGCTCCGGATAACGGGCACCACTCTTTCGATTTCTTCTGCATCTGTGATTTGTGTATGACCCGGTCTTGTGGATTCTCCGCCTACATCCAGGATGTCGGCACCATCGGCGACCATCTCTTCGGCGTGGCGAAGAGCAGTATCCAGAGTGTTGAATCTGCCGCCGTCGGAAAAGGAATCCGGGGTTACATTTAAAATTCCCATAATATAGGTATGGTGTTCTGTGTCAAAATTTTTATTTCCAATAATCATATATGAATCTCCCAGTTTTTCTTATTATTGCTCCAGTTGCATTCTGTTTCCGCAGGGCAGGCGAAGCAGGCACGGGAGGTTTTGTCGCTCTCATATAAAAGAGCCTCCAGCGCTTCGGGATTCTCCCGCAGTTTTCGATGACCTGCAATCGCAGTCAGAATCGTCTGCTGTTCATTTTTAGTAAAACAGATATCCGCAGGCATATCAGCCAGGATTTTTCCTGCGATTTCGGTGGATGCGACTTCGTGAGGAACACCTTCTTCATACTGGCGATATTTGCCAATGTCATGAAGAAGAGCTGCTGAATAAATCATATCTTTTTCTAAGCCAAGATTCCGTTCCAGATTGAGAATGTAGGCAATTCTTGCTACATCTAACAGATGGTTCATCTGATGACAACAGAAAATTCTGTCTTTTTCCAGTTCTGTAAGCCGCGCAAAAGAGGAAAGATAAAGAGGATGTTTTCGTATGAAATGCATCCTCGCGGAAAATTGCTTTGTCATGATGCAGCTGCCTCCTAGCGTCCAAGCATCCGGAAGAAACGTTCTTCCAGAGCAGGATTCGATTCGAAATCTCCGCGTCTGGCTATGGTTACAGTCTGAGTTCCCGGTTTTTGAATCCCTCGCATGGTCATGCACATATGCTCTGCTTCAATCATGACCATAACGCCTTTGGGCTGCATGTGGGTCATCAATGCATCGGCAATCTGTCCGGTGAGCTGTTCCTGGAGCTGCAGCCTTCTGGCATATACTTCTACCGTGCGGGCAAGTTTACTTAAGCCTACGACCTTGCCATCAGGAATGTAGGCAATATGAACCTTTCCATAGAACGGCAGCATATGGTGTTCGCAGGTGGAATAGAAGGTGATATCCTTTTCCATTACCATTTCATTTGTGTCAACATGGAAAACTTTGCTGAGATGTGTAGCTGCGTCTTCCTCCATTCCGCCACAGATCTCCTCGTACATGCGGGCAATACGATCCGGGGTTTCTATCAGACCCTCCCGGTTCACATCCTCGCCGATGCCCTCAAGCAACAGTCGGATGGCGTCTTTGATTTTTTTCTGATCAATCATTGTTGTTACTTCCTTTTATAATCTGAATCAATTGTCCAAGGTAAGAGAGCGAACCGAAAGCAAGAATCATACTCTCTGTTTCGGAGGCCTCTTCCAGGGAATGTTGTACTGCATCTGTTATGCTAAGTTCAGCCCGAACCGGAACATCTGCGGCGCAGGTGTTTTGCATGACTTCTGCCAGAGTTTCGGCAGGAAGGGTACGACTTTCATCGGGCAGGCTGATGGTATGAACGGATTTTGCAGATGGTCCCATTATGGAGGCTATTTTTTCATATTCCTTATCTTTAAAAACCCCCATAATATAAATGAATTTTTTCTCCGGAAAATACCGGTCCAGTGTTTCCCGAAGCCGTTTTGCCGCATCTTCATTGTGGGCACCGTCGATAAAAAACAGCGGATTTTTGCAGATACAGGTGAAACGTCCGGGCCAGAAAGTTTTCTGAAGACCCCTGCGAATATCCTCTTCTTCAACAGAATATCCCAAAGCGTTCAGCGCCTGTATGACTTCCAATGCCGTGATGACATTTTCTGCCTGATGCGGTCCGGCAAGAGGACAGTCAAGTGCTGAAAGCTCACGATAGTCTATCTGCTGGCCGGTATAATCTTCTTTATGAATGATGAGACCGGATAAATCTGCCTGATGAAAAGGGCAGCTCTGTCGTGCAGCCATTTCTTTCAAAATTGCAGTTACTTCCGGTTTTTGCGGGGCACTTACTACGGTACACCCCGGTTTTATTATCCCGGATTTGGTGAGAGCTATCTCTTCTAGTGTATCGCCAAGAATACCCAGATGATCCGGGCTGATGGAGACAAAGGCAGCACATAGAGTAGTGGTGATGATGTTTGTGGCATCCAGTTCGCCGCCCATCCCACATTCCAATACGACAAGATCACAGTTCTGCTCTTTAAAATATAAAAAAGCTATTGCCGTTTCTATTTCAAATACAGTCGGACTTGTTTTGCCGTCTGCTTCCATACGCGCAATAGCATTCTGAACCTTTTCGGTTAATCTGGCAAACGCTTCCTCAGAGATGTAAACACCGTTTACCTGTATGCGTTCCAGATAGGAAATCACTGTTGGCGATATATATCTTCCGGTTCTGTATCCCGCCTCACATAATATTGTAGAAGTGTATGCAAGTACGGAGCCCTTTCCGTTGGTACCGGCAATATGAATGAATTTCAGATCATCCTGAGGATTCCCCAGTTCGCGCAACAGTTCCCGAATCGTATCCAAGCCAAGTACACTTCCGTATTTCGACACCCTGTCCAAATATACCCTTGCTTCTTTATAGGTCACGTTCTTCGTTTCCTTTCTTATTATTCTGTTATGATTTATGTGTTCCTGTATGTTTGTTGAGTATAGCACTATTTTAGGATTACCACAAGGGAATTTGTTGATTTTAGAGGAAAATTCGAGTATATTTATATCAGATGAGCAATAGCTCCGGATGAAGATAATAACGGGAATAATACCCGAATATAGGAGACGAATACGATGAACAATATTGAAATCAGAAAAAAAGAAACGCTTGCCATTCTGAGGAGCGCAGAATCAATCTATGCACTGATGGCAGCTTCCACCCGAATGCCTTATGTAGTCTGCGATCCGGAGACATACGATGATGAGGTTCTGTTGTTTCAAAATGAAGAACCGGCAAAGAATGAGGCGCAGAGGCTTCAGAAGGAAGGATATCCGGTACAGGTACTGAAGCTGCAGAATAAAGCTCTGCTAGGCTTTTATATCAGCCTGTTCCCGATGGGAGTGAATTGCATGCTGGTTGATAAAGGACTGGAGACGGAGATTGCGATTCAGGTGGAAGAGCTGGTGAAGAAACCGAAGTTTGCCGGAGAAGAGAAGAATCAGCCGCCGGAGAATCCGGCACTTCATCTGACGGCAATTTATTTTATGCAGGAGCTTCGAAAAAAGGGAAATTCCGGAATGACGGATGAGCTTCAGGAACTGCATGAGGAAATGCTTGCCCATTTTCAGAGGGGAAAATATCTGATCGCAATGGCAGAAAATCAGGAGATTCCGCTTTTAAAGCAGGCGGATGGGGGATTGTTTCAGCCGATTTTTACCGATATTCATGAATTTCAGAAATTTCAGAATGCAAATAAAGCGAAAACCTTAAAGCCGTTGGCTGTGGAGGTGGATAAACTTCCGGAGGTGATAGCAAAGAACACCTCCGGTGTGGCTTTGAATCCATTTGGAGTGAATGTTCCTCTTCAGGTAAAAAGAAAAGAGAAGCAGTAAAGGTCAGTATTGACAATTTGGGGGAAAGATGTTACAACATATATTATGAATAACAGAACTGATAGAGGCGCGGTATTCAATAGTACTCTGCAGCCAAAGCCGGGCGGCTGCTGCAGAAGGGAAAGGGGAGACCGCCGAAGGGAAAATGTCTGACCCGGGCGTTTTTCCTGGGACGCAGCAGAAGATGCTGCGGACTGTCACGGATGTGGAGCGCTATCATAGGATAAAGAAGAGACCGGAATGAGAGACAGTATGCCATGAACGCGCTTTGCAAAAAGTGTTGTTCATGGCATCATTTGTGTAAAAATATAAAATAAGGAAAAGAGAGGAAACATAAGATGAGAAAAGCAAAACACAAATTATTGTGGGTACTTTCCAGTGTTATGCTGATGGTTATGTGCTGTCCTGTAATTGCGTTTGCAGCGGAGGAGGCAGAAGAATATGTCCCTGCGATGTACGCATCCTTCTGGGCACTGGTACCGCCGATCGTAGCTATCGTACTGGCATTGATTACCAAAGAAGTTTACAGTTCACTGTTCATCGGGATCCTGATGGGAGGATTATTCTATTCAGGTTTTTCTTTTGAAACGACGATTACACATGTATTCCAGGATGGAATCATCAGTGTACTTTCCGACAGCTATAATGTGGGAATTCTGGTATTCCTGGTTATTCTTGGAATCATGGTCTGCATGATGAACAAGGCGGGTGGTTCCGCCGCATTCGGACGGTGGGCAAGTGAGCACATTAAGAGCCGTGCAGGTGCACAGCTTGCTACGGTTGCACTGGGTGTTCTGATTTTTATTGATGACTATTTTAACTGTCTGACGGTAGGAAGCGTTATGCGTCCTGTAACAGATAAACACAATGTATCCCGTGCAAAATTAGCTTACCTGATCGATGCGACAGCAGCTCCGGTCTGCATCATTGCTCCGATTTCATCCTGGGCGGCAGCAGTTACCGGTTTCGTTGAGGGAGAGGATGGACTTTCTATCTTCATTCGTGCCATTCCATACAATTTCTATGCACTTCTTACGATCGTTATGATGATCGGTCTGGTTGTGATGAACGTGGATTACGGTCCGATGAAGCAGCATGAAACCAATGCTCTGAAGGGTGATTTATATACCACTCCTGACAGACCGTATGCAAATGCAGAGAATGATGTGGTAGAAGGAAAAGGTAAAGTAATCGACCTGGTATTCCCAATTGTTGTGCTGATTGTGGGATGCGTAATCGGAATGATCTACACAGGTGGATTTTTCTCAGGCGCAGGTTTTGTAGAAGCGTTTTCTAACAGTGATGCTTCTGTAGGTCTGGTGCTTGGAAGCTTTGCAGCATTTGTAATTACAATTATTTTCTATGCATTAAGAAAAGTACTGAAGTTCAAAGAGTCAATGGAATGTATCCCGGATGGTTTCAAGGCAATGGTACCGGCTATCCTGATCCTGACTCTGGCATGGTCACTGAAGGCTATGACAGATAGTCTCGGAGCAAAAGAATTCGTTGCAGGTGTGATGGAATCCTCTGCAAGTGGACTGGTGAACCTGCTTCCGGCTATTATCTTCCTGGTAGGATGTTTCCTGGCATTTGCTACCGGAACCTCATGGGGAACCTTCGGTATCCTGATTCCTATCGTAGTTGCTGTATTTGCAGGAACCAATGAGAACATGATGATCATGTCCATCTCCGCATGTATGGCAGGAGCTGTATGCGGAGACCACTGCTCACCGATTTCAGATACAACCATCATGGCATCTGCCGGTGCACAGTGTAATCACGTGAACCATGTATCTACACAGCTTCCGTATGCGATTACCGTTGCAGCGGTATCCTTTGTGACATACGTTATCTCCGGTTTCGTACAGACTCCGGTTATTGCGCTTCCGATCGGTATTATTCTGATGGTGGCAGTTCTGTTTGTTATCAAGAAGAAAAATGCTTAAATACCGGATGGTAACAGAGCTTTAAGGGCACTTTGCAGAAATTTCTGCAGAGTGTCTTTTTTATTCCGATAATAACTGGTATAATAACAAGTTAGATGTGGTTAAACTTAACCGTAACAAATAATAATGGAGCGAAAGAATACTATGAGTGTAAGAGATGTTGAACAGTATGAGATTCTGCAGGAAGCAGATTTAAAAGATTTAAAAAGTAAGGGATATTTGTTAAAGCATAAAAAAAGCGGAGCAAGAGTGGTTCTGATGGAAAATGATGATGACAATAAAGTGTTTTACATTGGTTTTCGTACTCCGCCGGAGGACAGCACCGGACTGCCCCACATTCTGGAACATTCGGTACTGTGCGGTTCAAAGAATTTCCCGGTGAAGGATCCTTTCGTGGAGCTGGTAAAGGGGTCACTCAACACATTTTTAAATGCAATGACCTACCCGGATAAGACGGTTTATCCTGTGGCAAGCTGCAATGATAAGGATTTCCAGAATCTGATGCATGTATATATGGATGCGGTGTTTTATCCGGATATCTACCGGCACGATGAGATTTTCCGTCAGGAGGGCTGGAGCTATAAGCTGGATGACAAGGATGGAAAGCTGGAATATAACGGTGTCGTTTATAATGAGATGAAGGGAGCATTTTCTTCTCCCGAGGGTGTGCTGGACAGAGTGGTTCTTAATACCCTGTTTCCGGATACTTCCTATGCAAATGAGTCCGGTGGTGATCCGGAAGTAATTCCGGAGCTTACTTATGAGCAGTTCCTTGATTTTCACAGGAAATACTATCATCCGTCCAATAGTTATATTTACATCTATGGAGATATGGATATGGAAGAGAAGCTTCGCTGGCTGGACCGGGAATATCTGAAAGATTTTGATTTTATGGAGATTGATTCTGAAATTCGTCTGCAGGAACCATTTTCCCAGATGAAAGAAGCAGAGATCCCGTATTCTATTGCCAGTGACGAATCGGAGGAGGACAATACCTATCTTTCCTATAATAAAGTAATTGCAACGTCTCTTGACCGTGAGCTTTACGTGGCATTTGAAGTCCTGGATTATGCGCTTTTGCAGGCACCGGGCGCTCCGCTTAAGAAGGCACTGGTGGATGCGGGAATCGGAAAGGATGTGCTTGGTTCCTATGATAATGGGATTTATCAGCCGATTTTCTCTGTTATTGCAAAAAATGCCAACCTGTCTCAGAAGGATGAGTTCATTCGCGTGATCGAGGATGTTCTTAGGGATATGGCAGAGAATGGCATCAATCGGAAAGCTCTGGAGGCAGGTCTGAATTATATGGAATTCCAGTATCGGGAGGCAGATTTCGGCAGATATCCGAAGGGACTGATGTATGGTCTTCAGATTATGGACAGTTGGCTGTATGACGAGGAGAAGCCATTTATCCATATTGAGGCACTGAATACATTTGCATTCTTGAGGAAGGAGATTGGAACCGGATACTTCGAGGACCTGATTCGAAAATATTTCCTTGAAAATACCCATGGTGCTATCGTGGTTGTAAAGCCGGAAAAAGGAAGAACTGCGCGTATGGATAAGGAGCTGGAGGAACGGCTGCAAGTATATAAGAACAGTCTGAGCGAAGAAGAGAAGGAAATGCTTGTGAGTAGAACGCATGAGCTTGAGGAATATCAGTCAGAGCCTTCTTCCGAGGAAGACCTTGCTACCATTCCGGTACTGAAACGCGAAGACATTTCCAGAGAGATTGCTCCGATTTACAATGAGGAAATGGAAATTGCAGGGGTAAAGACGATTTTCCATGAGATTGATACTAATGGAATCGGATATGTGGATCTGCTCTTTGACCTTTCAGGAGTGCCGGAAGAGATGCTTCCATATGTGGGAATCCTGCAGGCAGTTCTGGGCGAGATTGATACAGAAAATTATGAATACGGGGAACTTTTCAATGAGATCAATGTGCATACCGGAGGAATCGGCACTTCTCTGGAGATGTATCCGGATGTTACAAAGGTACGGGAGAAGGAATTCCGTGCGACATTTGAGATAAAGGCAAAGGCACTTTACAGCAAGCTTCCGGTGGCATTTGCCATGATGAAGGAGATTCTTACCCGGTCGAAGCTTGGGGATGACAAGCGTCTGAGAGAGATCCTTGCCATGACAAGCTCAAGGCTTCTGATGAAATTCCAGTCCTCCGGTCATACGACAGCGGCGCTTCGGGCAATGTCTTATGCATCCCCGTCTGCGAAGCTGAAAGATATGACCAGCGGCATCGATTTTTATCAGAAGGTGGCATCCATTGAGAAAAACTTCGATGAAGAGAAGGAAAATCTGATTGCAAACCTCACCTGGCTTACAGAAAACCTTTTCCGCCGGGATAACATGATGATCAGTTATACTGCGGAGAAGGAAGGTCTGAAAGAAATGGAAGAGCTTGTAAGGGATATGAAAGCAGGACTTTTCATTCCGGCAAAGGGTGAACAGAAGACACGCTGCATCATCCACTGTGAGAAAAAGAATGAGGGATTTAAAACAGCTTCCAAGGTTCAGTATGTGGCGAGAGTAGGAAATTTCCTGGATCATGGCGCATCCTATACAGGGGCACTTCAGATTTTGAAGGTCATCATGGGTTATGAATATCTGTGGCAGAATATCCGTGTTAAGGGAGGCGCGTACGGATGTATGAGCAATTTCAACCGGATCGGAGAAGGCTATTTCGTATCATACCGTGACCCGAATCTGAAGCGTACAATGGAAGTTTACGAAGGTGTGGCAGATTATCTGCGCAGCTTTACGGTCAGCGACCATGATATGAATAAATATATCATCGGAACCATCAGTAATCTGGATCAGCCGATGACACCGTCTGCAAAAGGCGACCGCTCCATGAATCTGTACATGAACCATGTGAGTGCAGACATGATCCGTGAGGAGAGAAGTCAGGTTCTGGATGCCACTCAGGACGATATCCGGAGTCTGGCGAGAGTCGTGGAGGCCATGATGAAGGCAGAACAGATCTGTGTAATCGGAAGCGAAGATAAGATAGAAGAAAGCAAAGACATGTTTGAAAGTGTGACAAAATTTTAACGGGGGACGTAGCAAAATGCATTTTGCTACGTCCCCAAAGGAGAACTTATGAAGAATTTTAAATCAGGATTTGCAACTTTGATCGGAAGGCCTAACGTAGGGAAATCAACTTTAATGAACTATCTGATCGGCCAGAAAATTGCGATTACGTCTAACAAACCGCAGACCACCAGGAACCGAATCCAGACCGTTCTGACCACGGAAGAAGGACAAATTGTATTCGTGGATACGCCTGGTATTCACAAGGCGAAGAACAAGCTTGGCGAATACATGGTAAATGTGGCGGAACGAACACTGAATGAAGTGGATGTGGTTCTCTGGCTGGTTGAGCCAACCACATTTATCGGTGCGGGAGAGAAGCACATTGCAGATCAGCTTAAAAAGGTGAATACGCCGGTTATTCTTGTGATTAATAAGGTGGATATGGTGAAGAAGGAAGAGGTGCTGCCGGCGATTCTGGCATACAAAGATCTCTATGATTTTGCGGAAATTGTCCCGGTATCAGCGAGAAGCGGTGAGAATACCGATGAACTGGTGAAAGTAATATTGAAATATCTTCCTTATGGACCGCAGTTTTATGATGAGGATACGGTGACCGACCAGCCGGAGCGTCAGATTGTGGCAGAATTGATCCGTGAAAAGGCTCTGCACAGCTTAAATGAAGAGATTCCTCACGGAATCGCGGTGGCGATTGACAGCATGAAGATGAGAAATAAGGTGATGCATATTGATGCCACCATTATCTGTGAGCGGGACTCCCACAAGGGGATAATTATTGGAAAACAGGGAAATATGTTGAAAAAGATCGGAAGCACTGCCCGGTATGAGATTGAAAAAATGCTGGACTGCAAGGTAAATCTCAAGCTTTGGGTCAAGGTGAAGAAAGACTGGAGAGACAGTGAATTTCTGATGAAAAATTTTGGATATCGGGAAGACGAATAAAAAGAACCTTCCATGGGAGATGCTAACCCTATCAACAGAGGATGAGGTGATTCTATGGAAGAAAAGTACTGGAAACGTTTTATGACATCGGGCCGGATAGAGGATTATCTGTATTACAGAGGAATGAAAGTCTGTATGGGGATAATGCGAAAATATCGTGACATGGAAACGGTTTTGGCTGTCGATGGACGGGAAAAGAAAACTTCGGTATCGGAGGGATTCTTGAATTGAATCAGGTGACAGTTACGGGGATGGTCTTATCTGCCACCCCCATTGGAGAATATGATAAGAGGGTAGTGATACTGACCAGAGAAAAAGGGAAGATCAGTGCATTTGCCAGAGGAGCACGCAAACCGAACAGTCCGCTGGCAGGAGCGGTCATGCCATTTTCTTTTGGTGAATTTACAGTTTATGAGGGGCGGACATCGCATACGCTGATGTCGGCCTCTATTTCCAATTATTTCGCAGAGCTACGGACGGATATGGAAGGAGCCTGTTATGGATTTTATTTTGTGGACATTGCATCCTATTATGCCAGAGAAGCCAATGATGAGACGGCTCTGCTTAAGCTGCTCTATCAGACCTTCCGGGCACTTCTGAAACCATCTATCCCAAACCGCCTTATACGGTACATATTTGAGTTGAAAGCAATCACCATTAATGGAGAAGGACCGCAGGTATTTCAGTGCGTGTGCTGTGGCAGTAGGGAAAGAGCGTCGGTGTTCAGTGCGAAGCGGGGCGGTCTGGTCTGTGACCGGTGTAGAAGAGACCTATACGATGCCATGGTCCTGAATACTTCTACCCTTCATGCGCTCCAGTATATTGTTGGAACTCCGGTGGAAAAGCTATATACTTTCACGGTTTCTGATGAAGTGCTGAGAGAGCTTGGCATGGTATCGGAAAGATATATGGATGTGTACGTGGATAAAAAATTCAAGTCACTGGAAATATTAGAGCAAATGCAGGATGTTTTGACTTGAAAAGTCTCTCAGTAGACGGTATAATAATCTACATATTATGTCAGCGCGACGAAACAGACAGAGGAATGACAGAGGAGCTGAACAGATATAAGGAAGGGAAGGTAGAGGAATATGGTAGAAAAAACAATGGAAAAAATTGTGGCATTAGCGAAATCAAGAGGATTCGTCTATCCGGGGTCTGAGATTTACGGCGGTCTTGCAAATACATGGGACTATGGTAACCTTGGTGTAGAACTGAAGAACAATGTCAAAAAAGCATGGTGGCAGAAGTTTGTACAGGAATCTCCTTATAATGTAGGTGTGGACTGTGCGATCCTGATGAACCCGCAGACATGGGTGGCAAGCGGACACCTTGGCGGATTCAGTGATCCTCTGATGGACTGTAAAGAATGTCATGAGCGTTTCCGTGCGGACAAGCTTATTGAGGACTTTGCAAAACAGAATGGAATCGATATTGGTGAAAGTATTGACGGCTGGAGCCATGAGCAGATGGAAGCATTTATCACAGAGCATGAGGTACCGTGTCCGACCTGTGGTAAACACAATTTTACAGAGATCCGTGAGTTTAACCTGATGTTCAAGACATTCCAGGGTGTAACAGAGGATGCGAAAAATACCGTATATTTAAGACCTGAGACTGCACAGGGTATTTTTGTTAACTTTAAGAATGTACAGCGTACATCCAGAAAGAAAATTCCGTTTGGTATCTGCCAGATCGGAAAATCTTTCCGTAACGAGATCACACCTGGTAACTTTACTTTCCGTACCAGAGAGTTCGAGCAGATGGAGCTGGAATTCTTCTGTGAGCCGGATACTGACCTTGAGTGGTTTGCATACTGGAAGAAATTCTGTCTCGACTGGCTGTTTGCTCTTGGCCTGAAGGATGATGAAGTACGCTATCGTGATCACGATAAGGAAGAATTATCTTTCTACAGTAAAGCAACCACAGATGTAGAGTTCCTCTTCCCATTCGGATGGGGCGAGCTGTGGGGAATTGCAGACAGAACAGACTACGACTTGACTCAGCATCAGAATGTATCCAAACAGGATCTTACTTACTTTGACGATGAGAAGAAGATTAAATATGTACCTTATGTTATTGAGCCGTCACTTGGTGCTGACCGTATGGTACTTGCATTCCTTTGCAGTGCATATGATGAGGAAGAGTTAGAGGGCGGAGATGTAAGAACTGTTCTTCATTTCCATCCGGCACTGGCACCGGTTAAGATCGGTGTACTTCCGCTTTCCAAGAAGCTGAATGAGGGTGCAGAGAAGGTATATGCACAGCTCTCTAAGAAATACAACTGTGAGTATGATGAGCGTGGTAACATCGGTAAGCGTTACCGCCGTCAGGACGAGATTGGTACACCTTTCTGTGTAACATACGATTTTGAGTCTGAAGAAGACGGAGCAGTTACCGTACGTGACAGAGATACCATGGAGCAGGAAAGAGTAAAAATTGAAGATCTGGACGCATACTTTGAGAAGAAATTCATGTGGTAATCAGAGATGGTAAAGGGCGTTATATTTGATATGGATGGCCTGATGTTCGATACGGAGCGGCTGTCAACTATGGCGTGGAAGGAAATAGGTAAGACAATGGACTTCCCTATTTCAGAAAAATTTATTCTGAATCTTCAGGGAAGAACCTCTTCTGCTATTCATGAAATATTTATGGAGACATACGGACAGGACTTTCCATATGAGAAAGCCAGAGGTCTGAGATTAAAATTCATGGATGATTATATGGAAGAGTATGGAGTTCCTGAGAAAGACGGGTTGAAGGAATTGCTTTCCTTTCTGAAAGCGAATGGCATAAAAGCGGCTGTGGCAACTTCTGCCGGAAGAGAACGGGCGGAGAAGACCCTCGTAATGGCCGGAGTCCGTGAATATTTTCGGGATATGGTAACCGGGGATGAGGTGGTCAACAGTAAGCCGAATCCGGAGATTTTTCAGACGGCGGCAAGAAAACTGGGACTTGAACCGTCAGAATGTCTTGTGCTGGAAGACAGCAGGCAGGGAGTTATGGCGGGCAAAGCTGCCGGAGGATATATCATCCACATTCCGGATATGGTTGTAATTCCGGAGGAAGTAAAAGAGGGGATTACAGCTCAGATGGAATCTCTGAGGGAAGTCATTCCATGGATTGAAAAACAGAATAAGAATTAGATATTTTAAATGGGGAGACTGTGACAGGGTAAGCCGCAGCCTCCCCTGTTTTCTAATGCAGTTCGTTTATGGAGTCATGTTTTGTGCACTCCATTTCTGCACGTAGTCCATCAACTTCAGAGTGGCAAGGGTGGGCGGAGTATCTTTTGTATAGGCTACTCCGAGTACTCTGGAATAATGTTCGGTAAAGGAACGGATGCACACGTCAAAGGGGGCGTTATATAGAAGGAGCTTTGGAAGAATCGTAATGCCAAAACCCTGTTCTACCATCTTTAACGTTGCAAAATCTTCATTTAACTGATACCGGATCTTTGGTTTTATGTTGTTGAGTTCAAAGATCTTTCCGGTTTCATAATCCAGTCCGTCGGAGGAAAGAACATAGTTCTCTCCGTTAACATCTGACAGAGAGACAGCAAGCTTTTCAGAAAGAGGGTGACCTTTGGGGGTGACCAGCATCAGTTCATCCTTGCCGATTGGGATAAATGGATATTCCGGGAGAGAATATCTGGAAGTAAAGACACAGTCCAGTTTCCCGGCCTTCATCAAATTTTTTAAAGGGTTAAATCCGTCTACGTTAAGTTCAAAACGGATATTGGGATACTCCAGAGAAAAATGCTTCAGAATATCCGGAAGCCAGTGATAGGAGATACTTTGAATGGTACCGATCCTTACATAACCGCTATCCAGACTGGTCAGATTGGCGGCAATCTGGGCAATGCGATTCTTTTCCTGACAAATGATCCGCAAAGATTCTACAATTTCTTCGGTGTTTGCCATTAATTCCATTCCTGATTTGGAACGTTTAAACAGAGGCATGCCAAGTTCTTTTTCAAAGGATTTGATAGACTGACTGATTGCTGACTGAGTGTAGTTGAGTTTTGCAGCAGTTTTCGAAATACTGCGCGTTTCACAAACGTCCAGAATTATTTCATATTTATTCATGAAAATCCCCTTTCTCCCTGTATTAAAAAAACTAATGACATCCATTAAAAATTCTTAACTCTGCAGTATTAATTAATGATTATAGGCATCCATTAGAAAAACTTAATACTCGAATAAAAATACTTTGCTTTTGTAATTTGTCTATATAATTTATTATATACACAAATGATATTTTTTTGTCAAGAGTGATGGAAAGTTGAACGATTAAATGAATAAAGGAGGAAAAATCTATGGGAACAGAGTATTGGAATGGAGCAGAAGCTGCACATAGGAGAGTTATGATGAAAGCAGCCGGATATTCGGATTCAGATATCCGTAAGAAGCCACATATCGGTGTACCAAACTCTTATATGGCAGGTTCCCCGGGATCAGCACACTTAAGACAGATTGCAGAAGCGGTTAAGGAAGGTATCTGGGCAGCAGGTGGAATCCCGGTAGAATTCGGAATCCCTGCAACATGCGGAAATATTGCGAACGGAGCAGAAGAACTGAAATTTGAGCAGGTAGGACGCGATATTGTGGCAATGTCTGTAGAATTCGTTACACGGGTACATAATTTCGATGGTCTTGCAATGATCGCATCCTGCGACAATATTATTGCAGGCTGTTACCTTGCAGCAATGCGTCTGGATCTTCCGTCAATGATTATAACCGGAGGTTCTATGCAGCCGGGACAATATTGCGGAAAGACAGTGGTTGAGGCTGATCTGGATGCAGCAAGATTCTCAGGAAGCAGCGAAGAAGAGTTGATGGAAATGGAAGACAATGTGTGTCCGTCATTTGGTGCATGTCCATCTATGGGAACAGCAAATACCATGCAGATGCTGGGAGAAGTGCTGAACCTTGTACTTCCCGGAACATCCACTATTCCTGCTTCTGATAATGCAAAGCTTCGTAAGGCGAGAGAAGCAGGAAAATACGCTGTAGAAATGGCGAAGGCAGGAAGAAAACCATCTGATTTAATTACGAAGGAAGTTCTGATGAATTCCATTATGTTCGATATGGCAGTGGCAGGTTCTACCAATGCAGTGCTTCATATTCTTTCTTATGCGTATGAGCTCGGCATAAAGCTCACGCTGGAAGATTTTGAAAAGTACGCAAAAGAAATTCCGTGTATCAATGCAGTCGTACCGAGTGGTCCGTATACTGTCGTAGATTTCCATTATGCAGGCGGCGTTATGAATGTTATGAAGATGCTGGAGAGCAAACTTTTTACAAATGTTCCGAGTATGTATGGAAATACATGGGCAGACATGCTTTCCAAAGTAACTCCACAGGAAAATAAAGTCATTCATTCACTGGAGCGTCCGCTGTTTAATGAGCCTGGTCTTAAGATATTAAGGGGAAATCTGTCTCCGAACGGAGCTATCGTGAGACCGACGGCTGTTTATGAAGAAGTAAAATACATGAAGGGTAAAGCAAAAGTATTCGAAGGTGACCGCGCTGCATTTGAGGCAATCTCATCCGGACAGATCGTACCTGGTGATATCATCGTAATCCGTTACGAAGGCTGCAAGGGAGCACCGGGAATGAAAGAACTGATGCTTAGTATTGATGCACTTATCGGTCTGGGACTCCATAAGAGTGTAGGATTGATCTCTGATGCAAGATTCTCCGGATTCAACTACGGTGCAATTATTGGACACGTATCACCGGAAGCTTACGATGGCGGTAATATTGCCCTTGTAGAAAATGGGGATGAGATTGTCATTGATATTCCAAACGGCGAGGTATCCATGCTGGTATCTGATGAAGAATTGGAAAGAAGAAGAGCAAACTGGGTATGTCCGCCACTTAAAGAGGAAAAAGGTTGCCTGAATATTTTTGCAAAGATGTGCCGTCCTGCAGAAGAGGGCGGAGCAATGCAGCCGTGGGATCTGGATGCAAAGTATTACCATAAATAATAAGCAAAGGATATAATGTGAGAAGAATAGGAGGAAAACTATGTTATTATTATCTCGAGAGGACATTAAGAAAGTATTTTCTATCAAAGACGCTATTGAGGCAGACAAGAAGGCTTTTCAGCTGGTTGTAGACGGAAAATGTGATTCACCTTTAAGAACCAATATCCAGGCACCAAAATATGATGGATGTTTCCTGTTTATGCCGGCATATGTGGAAGAAATGGACACCGCCTCTGTTAAAATCGTCAACATCTTTCCACACAACATTGACAATGGAATTCCGTCTTCACCGGCACAGGTGCTTCTGATTGATGGAAAGACCGGAGTGGTTATTTCAGTTTTGGATGGTACATACGTAACTCAGCTTCGTACCGGAGCGGCATCCGGAGCAGCATTCGACGTTCTGGCAAAGAAAGAATGCAGAATCGGTGCTCTGATTGGTACAGGCGGACAGGCTGCAACACAGCTTGAAGCTATGATTGCTGCAAGAAAGCTGGAAGAAGTACGTGTATTTGATCTGAATTATGACCGTACAGCAGCATTTGCAGAGCGTATGCAGGAAGAACTGAAAGATTACGGAACCAGAATCGTTGCTGTGAAGTCTTCAGATGAGGCTATTGATGATGCAGACCTTCTGATTACTGTAACACCGTCATCCAAACCGGTATTTGACGGAACAAAGATTAAGAAAGGATGCACCATCAGCTGTGTAGGAGCATATCAGCACCATATGCAGGAGATGGATCCGGCAATCCTTCCGCGCGCTTCTAAGATTTATTTTGATTCTGAGGAAGCGGTATTATCTGAGTCCGGAGATATCCTGATTCCATTAGAGGAAGGAATCATTACAAAGGATGATTTCACAGGTGATCTTGGAAATGTAATCAAGGGCGAGTTGGTTGGTCGTGAGAATGATGATGAAATCATTGTATTTGAGACTGTTGGTGTTGCTACACAGGATCTGGTTGCTGCAAGAGAGATTTACGACAAGGCAGTGGCAGCAGGTGTAGGAATCAACTGGGCCTAATTTCTAAAAGGATTCATAAAAATATGATACAGGCACGGAGCGGAAGCTTCGTGCCTGTTGTAGTTATAAATGCTTTCTATAGCCGGGGGGATATTTGAATTTACCGGTGAAAAATCAGAACTTGTATTGGCATTTTTTTGCATCTGTAATATAATTTTTTTATCAGGATAAATTGTGTGTTGTCGGTTGAGAAAAGTAGGAGCGGAGGAGTATAGATGTATATAGATTTTATGCTGTTTACAGTAATTGCTTTGGCAACAGGCGTTATCGTTCTGTCACGTATTCTGAGTTCCAACATGAAGTATCAGGAAAAAGGATTCGTACAGCTTATTATGCTTGCTATTTGTCATAATATTATAGATATTTTCTGGGGGCTCACTTATTTTGATAAGCTCGGAATGGGAACTTTGGGGCTGCAGATATCTACGTCATTGTATTTCTGCTCGAATGCCATTCTGGCATGTTCCTGGTTCTGTTTTTTATATCGTATGCTGCACAGGGATAAGCCTCAAAAATGGGTATATTTTCTGGCAGGAATTCCGGTGGTTTTGGTTGTAATAATGGTTATTGCAAATATCCGTACAGGTGCACTGTTTACAATTGGTGAGACGCTGGATTCTTATGCAAGAGGAAAATGGTATGTAATTGAACGAATTGGTACTACCGGATATCTGGTAGTGGTTTTTATCTGGTCAGCGTTCAAACTGTTTTTGTCAAAGGAAGGAAGTGAGCGTAAGAGGTACGCTATCATCACTGCATTTGCTTTTGTTCCGATGGTATTCGATTATTTGCAAATATATTTCGTTACAGTTCCGTGTACCTCGGTTGCATTCCAGATTGCGATTTTTATCGTATATGTATTTATTTCTGTAGAGCGCAGCGAAAATGTCCTTCTCAGTGATTCCGAGAGACAGAAAAATAATATGAAAACAGCCCTCGCTCAGGCAGCAATGTCATATTGCGAGTTTAATATTGACAGAAACTGTATCTACGATTGCAAGATTTACTTGGAAAAGGACAAATACAAGAAGCTCTCCGATTACAGGGATGGAAGCTATACAGAGTGTTTTGAGTTCCTGGCAGGCAGAGTTTTTCCGGAATATGAAGGAAGATACAGATCTGTTTTTTCACTGGAAAAAATAAAGGAAAGTTTTCGACTGGGAATACCGGAGGTATCCCTTCGTTATTGGATTCAGGATTCTGCAGGAGAAGAAAAATACATTCAGCAGAACCTTATTCTGACACAGGATGAGGTGACAAAGGAGATTGTAGGATTTGCTTATTCCAGAGATCTGACCGCGGAGACCAGGCAGAAACAGGCCGTTGAGGATGCCAGATTCCTGGAAAAAGCCATGCAGTCTACCCTGTCAGAGTGTGATGTACTGATGTACATCGATTTTAAAACGGGACTTTCAAGGAAACTTTTGCCGGTTCTGGAGCCGACCTGGGGACAGAAAAGTTTTAAAGATATGGTGAAATATAATATTGAATCTGGTTTTGTGTATAAGGAGGATCAGGATGACCTCCTGAGACTGATGGAGACGGGCTCGCTGCAGAATGCTCTGAAAACGCAGGGAATTGTTACAAGACGACACCGCCAGAGAGAGAAAGAAACCGGAGGATATGCCTGGTATCAGGTGATTTTTACACCCTTTGCATATGAAGGTGATAATCCGGTATCAGCCATAATGCGTGTACAGAATATTGAGAAAGTGATTCGGGAAGAAACTCAGAGGAGGGAAATCTTAAATGATGCCCTGGAAAGGGCGGAAGAAGCTAATAAGGCTAAATCCTCTTTCCTTTTCAGTATTTCCCATGATATCAGAACTCCCATGAATGCGATTCTTGGCTTTTCCAGGCTTGCTCAGAAGAGAATAGATGATAAGGAAGAAACTCTTAACTGTCTTGAGAAACTTGACAGTGCCGGTGAACATCTCCAGAGATTGATTAATAACGTTCTGGATATGGCAAGGATTGAAAGTGGAAAGGTGAAAATCGAGAAACAGGCGTATTATGTCCCGGATATTCTGAAATCATTGCAGACAATATTTAAGCTTGAAATGGAACAAAAACATCTGGATTTTATTGTAGACTGTGAACTTCAGGATGAAATTCTGTTTCTTGACAGGCTGCATATTGAACAGGTGGAAATGAACCTAATTGGAAATGCTCTGAAATATACTCCTGAGGGAGGAAAAATTACATACAGCGTTACTCAGATCGGTTCAGAGGAGGGCATGGCGGTTGTAAAAGTAGTTGTTTCTGATACAGGAATTGGTATGAGTAAAGAGTTTCAGAAATCCGTATTCGAAATATTTACCAGAGAAAACAATGATGTAGTTCGTGGAGTCCAGGGTTCGGGTCTGGGCCTGTCCATTACCAAAAGCCTTGTAGAAATGATGGGTGGAAGCATTTCGTGTGAAAGTCAGCCTGGCAAAGGGACAACCTTTACAATGATTTATAAAATGCCGATAGGTACAGAGGCAGATTTACCTGATATGCATAAGGAGGTTTGCGATGCAGGGAAAAATATTGATTATTCAAATGTCAGAGTTCTTCTGGTTGAAGATAATGAGCTTAACAGGGAAATAGCCTGTGATATTCTGCAGGAATTTGGAGTGACTGTGGAAATTGCAGGGGATGGTATTGAAGCTGTTGAAAAAGTAACTCACTCCAGAGCAGGATATTATGATTTGATTTTTATGGATATTCAGATGCCGAATATGGACGGTTATGCCGCTACCGCTGAGATACGCAAACTTTCGGACAGAGCGCTTGCACAGATTCCGGTGATTGCCATGACTGCTAACGCATTTAAAGAGGATGTGGAAAAAGCATTTGAATCTGGAATGAATGAACATGTGGCAAAGCCAATCAATATACAGAAGCTGGCGGAGACTATGGAGAAAGTGTTGAGACAGGAAAGATAAAGAAGAAATAAAACTATTCCCACCGGAAAGATTCGGATTGATAATCCCGAATTCCGGTGGGAATGTTCTTTTATCATACAATATTTAATTTTTTGATTATGGCAAATTATGTATTTGTTGGGATTTAAGCTTTTGCTTATGTCTCAGCTTTTACTTGTTTGCATAATACTCAGGATGTAATCTTCTGTCTCTGAATTCAGCTGCTGCTGTGAAGAGAACGTCTGTAGAAGAGTTAAGTCCTGTCTCACAGGAATCCTGGATAACACCGATGATGAAGCCTACACCTACAACCTGCATAGCGATTTCGGATGGGATTCCGAATAAGCTACATGCCATAGGAATCAGTAACAGGGAACCACCGGCAACACCAGATGCACCGGCTGCACTGAGTGCTGCAAGTACACAAAGGATGAGAGCTGTTCCAAAGTCTACAGAGATTCCTACTGTATGAGCAGCGGATAATGCCATAACGGAAATGGTAATAGCAGCACCGGCCATGTTGATGGTTGCTCCAAGTGGAATGGAGATGGAATACTGCTCTTCATCCAATCCAAGATCTTTACAGAGTTCCATATTTACAGGAATGTTAGCAGCAGAGCTTCGTGTGAAGAATGCTGTGATGAAACTTCTGCTCAGACATTTGAATACGAGCGGATATGGGTTCTTTCTGATACACAGGAATACGATGATCGGGTTCATAACCAGTGCCACAAAAGCCATGCTTCCAACAAGTACAAGGATCAGTCTACCGTAGGACAACAGAGCGCCGAGTCCTGATGTGGAAATAACATTGAAGATTAAGCCCATGATACCGAACGGTGCACAGCTGATTACCCATTTAACACCTGTAGAGATTGCATCTGAAAAGTCATCAAGCATCTTTTTGGTGGAATCAGATGCACATTTCAGGGCAATACCGAAAATACAAGCCCATGCAAGAATACCGATGTAGTTGGCATTTACAATAGAACCTACAGGGTTGGATACAACGTTCAGTAACAGGTTCTTTAACACTTCGCCCACACCGCTCGGAGGAGCCATATCTTCTCCTGCTGCCTCTGCCAGTGTCAGTGTTACAGGGAACATCTTACATGCAAATACAGATACCAGAGCTGACATTACGTTGCCCAGCATGTAAAGCATAACGATGAATCCCATGTTAGTCTTCTGTCCCTGTCCCATGTGTGCGAGGGCACTCATAACAAGGAAGAATACCAGAAGTGGAGCGATAGCCTTCAGTGCACCAACGAACAGGTCACCAAGAAGGGAAATCACGGTTACCTGTGGAATTACCAGTCCGAGAATAATACCGATGATAAGGCCACAGATAATTCTCAGAACAAGACTGATACTGTTCCATTTTTTGATTAAGTTTTTCATACCTCTTTTCGCAGATATACTGCCATGTATATACCTGCTTCTCCTCTCTTTCTCTTTTTGTTTGTTTCCCCAACGTATTTTCATTATCTCACACTCTTGTGAATAATGCTATATAAATTATAAATAAAGAAACAATATTTGTAAACATTAACCCAATTATAAAGCTGAAAATGCAAAAAAATAAGTGTATTGTACAAATAAAATCCTTTTTATGGCATTGTGGGGCGTTTCTGGTGGTGTTATAATAAAGCTAACGGGGACAGATTGAGAGAGGGAAATGTCTGTTATTCCGAAATTCATCTAACTATAAGGATGGGCAACAAAAACATGGGAGGTTCTAACGAAATGGAAGGAAAGAAGAACGATGGTATGATGTGGGCACTCGTAAAAGAGAAACCGGAGGAAGGATTATGGATGAAGCGTGTTCCGATTCCGGAGGTTGGCCCGAATGACGTGAAGATTAAGATTCACAAAACTGCAATCTGTGGAACAGATGTACATATTTATCAGTGGAATGACTGGGCACAGCATACCATTCCGATCGGTCTGACAGCAGGACATGAGTATGTTGGAGAAGTGTGTGAAGTGGGCGAAGGCGTTCAGGGATTTAAGATTGGGGATCTGGTATCCGGTGAAGGTCACATTACCTGTGGAAAATGCAGAAACTGTCTGGAAGGCCACAAGGAGAACTGTAAGGATGCAAAAGGTGTCGGCGTTAACAGAAACGGAGCATTTGCTGAATATCTGGTAATTCCATCATCTAATGTATGGCCATGCAATCCGAATATTCCGGAAGAAATGTATGCAATTTTTGATCCGTTTGGAAATGCAACACACACAGCTCTTTCCTATGATATGCTGGGAGAGGATGTCCTGATTGCAGGAGCAGGCCCGATCGGATGTATGGCAGCAGCAATTGCCAAATTCTCCGGTGCAAGACACGTTGTGGTTACTGATCTGAATCCATACCGCCTGGAGCTGGCAGAGAAGCTTGGAGCAACAAGAACTGTTAATCTGAAAGAAGAAAAACTGGCAGATGTAATGAAAGAAATCGGTATGACCGAAGGATTTGACGTGGGTCTTGAGATGTCAGGTTCTCAGGCAGGACTTCATGACATGATCCATAATATGAAACACGGCGGAAATATTGCACTTCTCGGCTTACAGAGAACAGATGCCAAGGTTGACCTTGAGACGGTTATCTTTAACGGATTGAATCTGCGTGGTATTTACGGAAGAAAGGTATGGGATACCTGGTACAAGATGTCTACAATGATTCAGGCTGGGCTGGATATTTCACCGATTATCACACATCATTTTGATATCAAAGACTATGAGAAGGGCTTTGAGGCAATGATTTCCGGTATGTCAGGAAAAGTTATCCTTGACTGGGCACACATTAATGATTAGTATTTCGGACTTGAATAATATTGGAAGAAGGGATTGATTAACATGGCACGTAAAGATGACATTTTGAGCATTTATACAAAAGAAGTAGAAGGAATTAAGGAAGCGGGATTATTTAAAGGAGAGGCACCATTCGTATCTCCACAGGGCTCCAGAGTAAAAATGGAAGACGGAAGAGAGCTTCTTTGCATGTGTGCAAATAACTACCTTGGACTGGGCGACAATCCGCGTCTGATCGAGGCTGCTAAGAGAACTTATGATGAAAAAGGATACGGAGTTGCATCTGTTCGTTTTATCTGCGGTACTCAGGATATTCATAAAAAACTTGAGAAGAAAATCTCTGATTTCCTCGGAACAGATGATACCATTCTCTATTCCTCATGTTTTGATGCCAACGGTGGACTTTTTGAAACAATCCTGACAGCTGAGGATGCAGTTATCAGTGACGAACTGAATCATGCTTCTATTATCGATGGAGTTCGTCTGTGTAAAGCAAAACGTTTCCGCTATAAAAACAATAATATGGAGGATCTGGAGGCTAAGCTTAAAGAGGCAGATGAAGCCGGAGCAAGAATCAAACTGATCGCTACTGACGGTGTATTCTCCATGGATGGAATCATCTGTAACCTGAAAGGTGTATGCGATCTGGCAGATAAATACAACGCACTGGTAATGGTAGATGACAGTCATGCAGTAGGATTTGTTGGAAAGACAGGACGTGGAACTGCAGAGCACTGTGGCGTTCAGGGACGTGTGGACATTATAACCGGTACATTGGGAAAAGCTCTTGGAGGAGCATCCGGCGGATATACATCCGGACGTAAAGAAATCATCGATCTTCTTCGTCAGAGAAGCCGTCCGTACCTGTTCTCCAATTCACTGGCTCCGGCAATTGCAGGTGCAAGTATTGAGCTGTTTGATATGCTGGATGAGAGCACAGAGCTTCGTGATCACCTGGAAGAAGTAACTGCTTACTACCGTAAAGAGCTGGTAGATAATGGATTTGACATTATTCCGGGAACCCATCCATGTGTACCTGTTATGCTGTATGATGAGAAGACAGCTGCAGAATTTGCAAAACGTATGATGGACAAGGGTGTGTATGTGGTTGCATTCTCCTATCCGGTAGTACCGAAGGGAAAAGCAAGAATCCGTACACAGGTATGTGCAAGCCATACAAAAGAGGATATTGATTTCATCGTTAAATGCTTCAAGGAAGTAAGAGAAGAAATGAAATAAGAGTATCTGAAATAAAATCAGGTCATTTAAAATGTGAATGGAATCCGTTTTAGCGGATTCCATTTTTTGTTCAGGAATGTTAAAATGAGGATATAGTAAAGTACGAGTGAAAAAGGGGGATAAGTTGTGCGGGTAATTGATTTTAAGGATGCGAGCTGCAGGCACTGTTATAAATGTGTTCGTCACTGCGATGTGAAGGCAATACTGGTTCAGAATGAACAGGCTCATATTATGAAGGATCACTGTATTCACTGTGGACACTGTCTGGAGGTCTGTCCACAGAATGCAAAAACATTTGCCAGTGATATGGACAGGGTCAGGGGTTATCTGCGTCAGGGAATGAAGACGATTATTTCAATTGCTCCTTCCTATCTGGGAGTACTGGATTATGATAAACCGGGTCAGATTGTAGGAGCACTCAAAAAACTGGGCTTTTATGAGGTGAGGGAGACGGCGGAAGGTGCGGCTCTGGTCACTGCAGAATACTGGAAGCTTCTGAAGGAAGGGAAGATGACGAATATCATCACTACCTGCTGCCCGAGTGTAAATGACCTGATTGAGAAATATTATCCTTCCCTTGTGCCATATATGGCGCCGGTAGTTTCCCCGATGATTGCCCATGGGAGACTGATCAGGAGCATCTATGGGGATGATGTGAAGGTTGTCTTTCTTGGACCGTGTATTGCAAAGAAGGAAGAAGCTGTAGGTGACGAGAGAGTGCGCGGTTCTATTGATGCGATTCTGACCTTCCAGGAGGTTGTGAAATGGTGGAAGGAAGCGGGAATCGATGTGCGGCAGTGTGAAGATGAACCTATGGGCAATCCGGATCCCCGGGTAAATCAGCTGTATCCCATCAGTGGAGGAATTATTACGTCGATACAGGCAAGCTCTGTTGAAGATAATTATTATAAAATACATATTGACGGTCTGAAGTCCTGTATGGAACTTTTTGAGGAGCTGGAAAAAGGGGAGATTGAGCACAGTTTCTTCGAGGTAAATGTGTGCGAGGGAGGATGTATTAAGGGACCGGCATCTGATAAATGGCAGCAGTCTCTGATCCGTGCGAAGATGAATGTGGAGGATCAGGTGAGCCACCGGGAGGAAGCACAGGGTATTGATGGAAGCCGGATTGAACTCCACAAAGAGTTTCGGGATCGCAGGGTTCAGGATGCGGTTCCGAATGAAAAGCAGATGCAGGAGATTCTGCACGCGATGGGAAAATATACGGAGAAAGATGAACTGAACTGCGGTGCCTGTGGATATCCGACATGTAGGGCAAAAGCAACTGCAGTGTTTCAAAAGAAAGCTGAGATTGGCATGTGTATGCCTTATGCAGTGGCACAGGCAGAGTCTATGTCTAACATCGTGATGGATGTAACCCCAAGTATGATCCTCATCGTGGATAAGGACATGAGGATAAGAGAATGTAATAAAAAGGCTCAGGAGATATTGGGTGTGTCAAGAGAAGAAGCACTGGAGAGATATATTTTTGAATTTATGGATGAGAAAGATATTGAGGAAGTACTTCTTACCGGTGAGCCGATTATCCATAAAAAGATGAATGTAGAATCCATGAAGCTGACGGTGCTGGAGAGCATTATTTACATAGACAGTCTGGAATCTGTCCTGGTTACTTATCAGGATATAACGAAAGAGGAAAAGGCGAAAGAACAGCATTATAATTTGAAGATGGAGACGGTGGAGATGGCACAGAAGGTTATTGATAAGCAGATGATGGTAGCTCAGGAGATTGCGGGACTTCTCGGCGAGACCACTGCAGAGACAAAGGTGACTCTGTCAAAACTGCGTGACTCCATCCTGTTTGAAGAGGAAGAATAGTATGAGTGTAAGTGTAGATATATCCTGGAAAAGTCTGAATAAACATCATGAGGAGTTGTGCGGTGATAAGGTTGAAGTGCTGAAAACTGCCGATTCGGATATTGTGATTCTGGCAGATGGCATGGGAAGTGGAGTGAAGGCCAATATTCTCGCCACACTTACATCAAAGATTCTCGGAACCATGTTTCTGGAAGGCGCTTCCATAGAAGCCTGTGTGGAGACGGTAGCCAAAACTCTTCCGGTGTGTAAGGTGCGGGAAGTAGCCTATGCGACTTTCAGCATTTTACAGATCTTTCATAATGGGGAAGCATACCTGGTAGAGTTCGATAATCCGGACTGCGTCTTTGTGAGAGATAAAGCGCTGGTGCGTTATCCTTATAAAGAGCGTATTATTGAGGGAAAAAAGATTCGGGAATACCGGTTTCAGGTGCAGTTGAATGACTGTTTTGTTTTGATGAGTGATGGCGTGATCTATGCAGGTGTGGGTGAACTTCTGAATTTCGGATGGACATGGGAAGATATGGCAAACTATACGCTGCGGTGTACAAAGGAGACTTTGTCGGCATCCCGTCTTGCCGCTATGCTGAGTCAGGCCTGTTATGAACTGTACGGGGAAAAGCCGGGAGATGATACTACGGTTGCAGTTGTCCGTGTTATTTCACGAAGAACGGTTAATATTTTCACCGGACCTCCGACGAATAAAGAGGATGATGAACGTGTTATCCGCGACTTCATGAAGCAGGAAGGAAAGAAGGTTGTCTGCGGTGGAACCAGTGCGAATATTGTGTCCCGTGTTCTGAAAAAAGAGATTGTGACTTCAGTTAATTATGCGGATCCAAGTGTTCCGCCTACGGCAACCATTGATGGAATGGATCTGGTAACAGAAGGTGTTCTGACAATCGGTAAGGCGCTGAGTCTTCTGAAACGCTATGAAAATGATGATTTTGACGAGGCATTTTTTGATGAACTGGATGCTGACAATGGTGCCGCAAAACTTGCAAGGCTGATTATAGAGGAGTGTACAGATCTGAATCTTTTTGTTGGAAAGGCAATGAATACGGCCCACCAGAATTCTAATCTTCCTTTTGACTTGAGTGTCAGGATGAATCTGGTGGACCAGTTAAAAGACTGTGCGGAGCACATGGGGAAAAAAGTGCGTGTAAAATACTATTAGTGCAAAACATCGAAGAAACCGGGATAGGACACATCCACGCACTGACTGTCCAGAATGGTGGTTTCTCCTCTGGCGGCAAGCCCTGCAATCGCAAAAGCCATAGCGATCCGGTGGTCCAGATGGCTGTTGACCGGGGCACCGGTCAGGCTTTCTGTTCCTTCGATGATCATACCGTCATCTGTCGGTGTGATGTGGCCGCCCATAGCCAGAAGATTCTCTGTTACAGTGTCAATCCGGTTGGTTTCCTTGACCTTTAATTCAGCAGCATCTTTGATGATGGTGGTTCCCTCGGCATATGCAGCGAGAACAGCAATGATTGGAATCTCATCTATGAGAGTAGGGATGATCGCTCCTTCTACTGTGGTCCCGTGAAGATGACTGTATTTAACCAGAAGATCTGCCGTAGGTTCGCCTCCGGCAGTTTTTTCATTAATAAAAGTGATATCGGCGCCCATATTTTTGCAGATGGTCAGAATTCCGGCACGGGTAGGGTTGGTGCCGACATTTTTAATTAACAGCTCCGAGCCCGGTACGATTAGGGCTGCTGCGATAAAATAAGCGGCAGAAGAGATGTCTCCCGGTACAGGGATTTTCTGCCCGTATAATTCCTGGCAGGGTTTTATGGATGCGGTTGCCCCGTTATTGTCTGCACCTGATGAGATGTCAGCCCCAAAGCCCTTAAGCATCAGTTCTGTGTGATTTCTGGACAGTGTTGGTTCCGTAACCTTCGTCTCACCCTCTGCGTATAGTCCGGCAAGCAGGATGGCGGATTTTACCTGAGCGGAGGCTACTTTGGAATGGTAATGAATTCCATGGAGCTTTCCGGGTTCAATCTTAAGTGGTGCACAGTCGTTGTCATTTATACTTGCAATAGAAGCTCCCATTTCCCTGAGTGGGGTAATGATTCGCCCCATGGGACGTGAATTCAGGGAAGCGTCACCGGACAGTACGGAAGAGAAATTCTGTCCTGCCAGTATTCCGGAGATCAGCCGGGTAGTGGTTCCGCTGTTTCCGGTATCCAGAATCTGGGAAGGGGCGCAAAGTCCCGAAAGGCCTCTGCCGTGAACCAGAATTCTGTCCTGAGTTTCTTCAATATCTATTCCAAGTTTTCGGAAACAGGAGATGGTGGAAAGGCAGTCGGCGCCTTTCAGAAAGTTCGTGATTTCCGTTGTACCATGGGCAATGGACCCAAACATGACGGAGCGGTGAGAGATGGATTTGTCTCCCGGAACCGTAACTTCACCGCGAAGAGGCTGGATTCTTCTGTTGATTGTAGTTGTTTTCAAGTTCGTTCTCCTTTTTATTCAAGAATTCCACCGATATTATCTTTCATATACAATGTAGCGGTATTTCTGCAGAAGTTCTGCAGCTTTTGTGGAGGAAGCTTCTTCATAGAATTCAATTCTCAGAACACCCTCTTCAAATTCCCGGTTATGAATAATACCGATATTTTTAATATTAATATTGTTGGATGCCAGGATGGTAGCAATAGTAGCGATTCCTCCGGCTTCATCAATGATATCACAGTAGACGGCAAAGACCTTTTTGATCGGTCCGGCGGAGCTGTCCGGGATGGAGTTCCGGTAATTCCGTGAGCTGTCAAAAAGATTGTAGATGCCTTGCTCATCCCCGTTATCGATAATCTCTTTTGCATGATTCAATGCGCCAATATACTGGGAGAGAATATCAGAAATATTCTCCCGGTTTTTCAGGCAAATATGCTGCCACATGGTCGGAGAGGAGGAGGCAATTCTTGTAATATCCTTGAATCCTCCGGCGGCGAGCTGCTTCATCAGTTCATCTCGGGTGTCACTGTCCTTGACATAATTGACAAGTGTGGAAGCGATGATGTGGGGGAGATGGCTGATGGTTCCGGTAATCCGGTCATGTTCTTCGTAATCCAGAATAACGGGAAGTGCCTTCAGGCTCTCGATAAAGGAAGAAAATGCCTGTATTTCCTGTTCCGATACCCTGGGCGTAGGAGTGAGAATATAGTATGCATTTTCAATGATCATCGCTCTGGAATTGGGATATCCGCTTTTCTCAGAACCTGCCATGGGGTGTCCGCCAATAAAAAATTCCTCCATATCCAGCTTTTTGACTTCCTGATGAATGTTGGTCTTGACGCTTCCTACATCTGTCAGTATACATCCTTCCTGCAGATATTCTTTCAGTTGTTTTAAATAAGCAGTATTGCAGGATACCGGTGCGCACAGGAAGATGTAGCGGCAGTTCCGGAAATTCTCGTCTATGGAGGCAACGGCTACATCAACGCAGGATTCCAGTGTTGCAAGTGCAAGTGTTTCTTTATTCTTGTCAAAAGCGACAAGCTGACAGTCCGGATAGTACTGGCGGATGGCTTTTGCGATAGATCCGCCGATGAGTCCCAGACCGATAAATCCGATCTTCAGTTTCATAATGTGTAGTCCTTTCATAAATAAGTAGAGCATTTAAGAACGCTATTTGAGTTATTGTACTACTATAAATATAGATTTGTCAACGCTATAGCGCTTTAAAGTGAAAAAGTAAAACAAATATCTTTTTGGAAAATTGTAAAATATGCATAAAAGAGTTGTAAATAGTTATTTTATTTAGTACAATGTACACATGAGATTTTACGAAAACAAGGAGGCAGCAGCTATGAAGGTTTACAGAACGGACGAAATCAGGAACGTTGTCCTGTTAGGACATGGAGGATGCGGAAAAACCAGTCTTGCGGAAGCCATGGCTTATGTTTCAGGCGCTACAAATCGTATGGGTAAGGTTGCAGACGGCAACACAATCAGTGATTTTGATAAAGAGGAACAGAAACGCGGATTTTCAACCAGTACAACATTAGTGCCGATTGAATGGGAAAAAGCGAAGATCAATATTCTGGATACTCCAGGATACTTTGATTTCGTCGGAGAAGTGGAAGAGGCAGTCAGCGCAGCAGATGCAGCGGTTATCGTTGTATCCGGTAAAGCAGGTGTAGAAGTAGGAACGGAAAAAGCATGGGAACTGTGCGATAAATATAACCTGCCGCGTATGGTCTATGTAACAGAGATGGATGTGGATGATGCAAGCTTCCGTGAGGTTGTTCAGCAGTTGACAGACCGCTACGGAAAACTGATCGCACCGCATTTCCAGCCGATTCGTGAGAATGAGAAACTGGTAGGATACGTAAACGTAATTAAGAATGCAGGAAGAAGATATACCGGTATCGGACAGAGAGAAGAGTGTGAGATTCCGGATTATTGTAAGCCGAATCTTGAGATTTACCGTGAGAAACTGTTAGAGGCAGTTGCGGAGATCAGTGATGAATATATGGAGCGTTATTTTGCAGGTGAAGAATTCTCTGTAGAAGAGATCCGTGCAGCAATGCGTACAGAGGTTATGGAAGGAAGTATCGTACCGGTTGCTATGGGTTCCAATATTCAGGCACAGGGTGTTGCAAACCTTCTTTCTGATATTGTAAGATTTTTCCCAAGTCCGGATTGGAGAGAATGCGCAGGTATCAACCGTACAACCAACGAGATTTTTGAGGCAAATTATAACTTTGCATCTGCGAAGAGTGCATATGTATTTAAGACCATGGTTGACCCGTTCATCGGAAAATATTCCTTTATTAAAGTTTGCTCCGGTGTATTGAAGGGTGATGATGTGTTATATAATGCAGGTACTGAGACAGAAGAGAAACTTGGAAAGATTTACACCATGATGGGTAATAAACCGGTAGAGGTAAGCGAGATGTTTGCCGGAGATATCGGTGCCATTGCAAAGCTTTCCAATACGAAGACCGGAGATACTCTTTCTACTAAGAGTACACAGGTTCTTTACGGAAAGACCGAATACTCCAAACCGTATACATATATGAAGTATACCTGCAAGAATAAAGGGGATGAAGATAAAGTATCCCAGGCTCTGCAGAAAATGATGGCTGAGGACGTGACCATTAAGGTAGTGAATGACAGTGAGAACCGTCAGACACTGATTTATGGAATGGGTGACCAGCATCTGGAAATTATTGCAAGCAAACTGTCTGCAAGATATAAATGTGAGATCAATCTGGAGACTCCGAAGGTTGCTTTCCGTGAGACCATCAAGAAGAATTCAGATGTGGATACCAAGTATAAGAAACAGTCCGGCGGACATGGACAGTATGGACATGTAAAGATGAGATTCGAACCATCCGGAGATATGGAGACACCTTATGTATTCGAGGAATGTGTAGTCGGCGGTGCAGTACCGAAGAATTACTTCCCGGCAGTAGAGAAGGGTCTGCAGGAATCCGTTCTGAAGGGACCTCTGGCAGGATACCCGGTTGTTGGTGTGAAGGCAACACTGTATGATGGATCCTACCATCCGGTAGATTCTTCTGAAATGGCGTTCAAGACAGCTACTATCCAGGCATTTAAGAAGGGATTCATGGAGGCTGCTCCGGTTCTCTTAGAACCAATCGCTTCTGTTAAGGTTACGGTTCCGGATGATTATACCGGAGATGTTATGGGTGATCTGAACAAGCGCCGCGGCCGTGTGCTTGGTATGAACCCGATCAGCGGAGGATACCAGGTGATTGAGGCAGATGTGCCGATGACAGGTATGTTCGGATATTGTACAACTCTTCGTTCCATGACAGGAGGAAGAGGTACTTATTCATATGAATTTGCACGTTATGAGCAGGCTCCTTCCGATGTACAGGAAGCAGAGATTGCAAAGCGTGCAGCTGAAGAATAAGGTGTGCGGCAATCCGTATGGATTATAAAGTAAAAACATAAAGTATAATACGGGATGTGCAGAACAATGCACATCCCGTTTTTGCTGCCATGCATACGCCAAAAAGGTTCAGTGGACCATTTTTTAGTGGCGATTTTACTGCCTGCCATCGGGTGTAATAGTATTGAAGTTCCGATATAAAAGTGCTATAATCCATATACTTAGACAAAAAATGAATTCGAAGAGGATAATAAAGTGAAAATAGTAATTATTGGTGACGGCAAAGTAGGGCACAAGCTGACTGCCCAGTTGTCGGACGAAGGATATGATGTGGTGCTGATTGATCAAAATGAAGGAAAGCTTAAGGAAGCTCTGAATCGTCTGGACATTTTCTGCATAACGGGAGACGGGGCAAATGCAGATATCCAGAGACAGGCAGATGTACCGCATGCGGATCTGGTCATTGCATGTGCGTCTACGGATGAGCTCAATATGTTAAGCTGTCTTCTGGCAAAAAGGCTGGGCGCGAAGCATACCATTGCCCGGGTAAGAAATCCGGTGTATTACAAACAGATGGATCTTCTGAAGGAGGATCTGCGTCTGAGTATGGCGGTTAATCCGGAATTTACACTTTCCAATGAGATTGCCAGAGTGCTTCTTTTCCCGGATACGAGTAAGGTGGAGACTTTCGTGAAAGGAAGGGTTGAACTGGTTGAGTTTCCAGTTCGTGAAAACAGCCGTCTGGATGGACTGACACTGGCAGAGGTCTATCGGAAGTTCCAGATTAAAATTCTGGTGTGCGCGATCAAAAGAGGAAACGATGTATTTATTCCGGATGGTGAATTTGTTCTGCATTCCGGCGATAAGCTTCATATCGCAGCCGCACATAAGGACCTGGAGGCATTCTTTGCTGCTCTCGGAAAGAGAACTAATAAGATTAAAAATGTAATCATCTGCGGCGGAGGAAGAGTCAGTTTCTATCTGGGAAGCCAGCTTATCAAGACCGGAATGCGTGTAAAGATTATTGAGCAGAATTACGAAAAATGTGAGAACCTCTGTGAGATGCTTCCGGATGCGACCATCATTCACGGTGATGCAACCGATCATGACCTTCTGATTGAAGAAGGAATAGAGCGCGCCGATGCGCTGGTTGCCCTGACCGGTATGGATGAAGAGAATATTATTATGGCATTATTTGCCAAGATAAAGAATGTGCCGAAGATCATTGCAAAGGTGAATGAGGATTCCAGAGCTCAGATGGTGGAGGGACTTGGAATTGACAGTATTGTGTCTGCCAAGAGTGCAACTGCTGATGCAATCCTAAGTTATGTAAGGGCACGCCAGCAGTCTGTGGAAAGTGCCAATATTGAAACCATGTACCGTCTGGTAAATGACAGAGTGGAAGCCTTGGAATTTATTATTCATAAAGAAAGTGAGTATACAAATGTTCCGTTAAAAGATCTGAAGATTATGAGAAATAATCTGATTGCCTGCATTGGACGTAAGGGCGGAATCATTATCCCGGGCGGAGAGGATCATATGGAAGTAGGCGACAGTGTAGTGGTTGTCACTATGGGCCGTAAGATTAACAGCCTGAGAGATATACTTTTGTAATGAGGGGATCTGACATGAACAGAAAAATGATTATGTATATTCTGGGCAAAATGTTAGGGGCGGAAGCGGTACTGCTTCTGCTTCCGGCTTTTGTCGGAGCGCTTTATAAAGAGTCCAGTGCAGTGACTTTCCTGATTACAGCAGCCATTTTGGTGGCTCTCTATTTTATATTTGGAAGAAAGAAACCAGAAGTAACCACGATTTATGCGAAAGAAGGTTTCGTAGTCGTTGCAGCAGCGTGGATATTATGGTCAATGTTTGGCGCACTGCCATTCTTCCTGTCCGGTGAGATCCCGAGTTACCTGGATGCATTTTTCGAGACGGTATCGGGATTTACCACGACGGGTTCTTCGATTTTAACAGATATTGAATCTTTGTCACAGTGTATGCTGTTCTGGAGAAGTTTCACCCACTGGGTAGGCGGTATGGGAGTGCTGGTATTTGTAATGGTGCTTACGACGCTGGATAAGAACAATTCCATGCATCTGATGCGCGCGGAGGTTCCGGGACCTGAGAAAGATAAGCTGCTTCCAAAGACCCGTTCTACAGCTCAGCTTTTGTACGGGATGTATTTTGTATTAACCATGGTTGAAGTGATACTTCTTCTTTTGGGCGGAATGAATCTTTTTGACAGTCTGATTCATGCCTTTGGCACAGCAGGTACAGGAGGATTTTCCAATTATGCGGCCAGCGTCGGACATTTTGACAGTGCTTACATCGATGCTGTTATTACCATCTTTATGATTTTGTTTGGTATTAATTTTAACCTGTATTTCTTCTTGCTCTTGGGAGAGTGGAAGAGTTTTTATAAAAATGAAGAGCTGTGGGCATACCTTGGTATCATCGGTAGTGCTATCTTGGTGATTACCTGTAATATTGCTCAGATTTATGAATCACCACTTAAGGCGTTCCGTTATGCGGCATTTCAGGTGGGATCAATTATCACGACAACGGGATATGCGACGGCAGATTTTAATCTCTGGCCGGAGTTTTCCAAATGCATTCTTCTTTCTATCATGATCATTGGTGCCTGTGCTTCCTCCACGGGAGGTGGAATTAAGGTTTCCAGAATGCTGATCGTGCTTAAGAGTATCCGAAAGGAAGTAAAGAGGATGCTGCAGCCTAAATCCGTGAATGTAGTAAGAATAAACGGAAGAAAGCTTGGAGAGGAAACAGTCCACAATGTATATATCTATCTGATGGCATATGTGGTGCTGATGATATCCTCAGTTTTAATTGTATCCATTGATAATTTTGATTTTGCAACTACTTTCAGTTCTGTTATTGCGACTTTGAACAATATCGGACCCGGAGTGGGAGCAGTAGGGCCGACGGGAAGCTTCAGTGATTTTTCACCGCTTTCCAAGATTGTATTCTGTCTGGATATGCTGGCAGGCAGACTGGAAATATTCCCGTTCCTGATGCTGTTTTCCATTGCTGACAGAAGGAAGTTTTAATATGAAGGGAGGATGACATTGTGAAAACGTCAAAAAAGCTGCTGATTGCAGTGTTAGTAGTGATTATTGCAGGGATTTATTATTACATTTCTCTTCCGGCATTTAATTTACATTCGTCGGACACATGGTTTTTTATCATATTCTTGCTGATTATACTGCTGTTTATTATTATATTCCGTAAAAAGTTCAGAAAAGAAGAAATTAAGCAATCGAAAATAGTAAAGAGTCTGGGATTCGTAATCCTGGGACTCGGAGTCATCTATCTGGTTGGTTCACTACTTTCTTCTCCGATCATTAATGCCAGACAGTATCAGAAGCTGATGAAGGTGGAAGAGGGAGAATTTACAGAGGATGTACAGGAGATTTCTTTTGACCAGATACCGCTTCTGGATAAAGACTCTGCAGCGATTCTCGGAGACAGGAAGATGGGAAGCATGGTCGATATGGTTTCCCAGTTTGAAGCAGATGATATTTATACCCAGATTAATTATCAGGGAAGACCGGTGAGGGTATCTCCGCTTCGGTATGCAAGTACGATTAAATGGATTACGAATCAGGCCAACGGTATTCCAGCTTATATCCGAATCGATATGGCAAATCAGAATACGGAGCTTGTAAAGCTGGATCAGGGAATCCGTTATTCCACCAGTGAATATTTTAACCGTAACATATACCGTCATCTGCGGTTTGCGCATCCGACTTATATTTATGGTACGTTGAGCTTTGAGATTGATGAGGATGGTGTACCTTACTGGGTTGCACCGGTTAAGAAATTTAATATCGGTCTGTTCGGTGGTGAGACAGTTGGAAGAGTGGTGCTTTGCAATGCCATTACCGGAGAGATGGAGGATTATGCCATTAAAGATGTTCCTCAGTGGATTGACCGGGCTTATTCTGCAGATCTTCTGGTGCAGCTGTTCGACTACTACGGCACCTTAAAGCATGGTTTCCTGAACAGTGTTCTCGGACAGAAGGATTGTCTGGAGACGACGGACGGATATAATTATCTGGCTCTGGATGATGATGTATGGATGTACACCGGTGTTACTTCGGTAAATGGAGACCAGTCCAATGTAGGATTTGTTCTTTCCAATCAGCGAACCATGGAGACAAAGTATTATAAAGTGGAGGGCGCCACAGAGGCAGCAGCCATGGCATCTGCGGAGGGTCAGGTACAGAACCTGAAGTATCATGCAACCTTCCCGCTGCTTCTTAATATTTCCGATGAGCCGACCTATTTTATTGCTCTGAAGGATGATGCGGGTCTGGTAAAGAAATATGCGATGGTCAACGTCCAGAAATATCAGATTGTTGCAATCGGCGACAGTGTAAGTCAGTGTGAGGAGAATTATCTCTCTCTGCTTCTGAGCAATGGTTTGAAGGAAATAGCAGAGGATACCCGTGAAGTGCAGAAGATCACCGGAAAGATCACGAAGATTGCCCAGGGAGTCATTGACGGCAATTCCCACTATTATCTGATGGTAGAGGGATCCGATGATATATTTGATGTATCCGTGGTGGATTACATTGACGTAATCCGGTATGAGGTCGGAGATGAAGTGACGATAGAATATAAGGAAGATGAGAAGGCAAATACGGTGATGTCTCTGAAATAGCGAAAGATGGAATTAAGTATTTTACTGACAAAACAGATCATGGGTCTGTTCTTCATGGGAATGATAGGATTTATCATTGTAAAAACAGGAAAACTAAAAGAGGAAGACAGCAGGATTATTTCCTGGGTGGTTGCCTATATCTGTTCCCCCTGTGTGGTCATTGATGCATTTCAGATTGATTTTACACAGGAAAAGCTTGCAGGGCTTGCGTTAGCCGTGGCAGCGGCAGTATTTTCACATATTATATTGATCGGCGGTACGAAACTTCTGGTAAAGCCGCTGAATCTGAATGGAATAGAACACGCATCCATTGCATATCCCAACTGCGGTAATCTGATTGTGCCACTGGTGACGGCAGTCCTGGGACCGGAGTGGGTATTCTACACCGCAGCATATATGATGGTACAGACTGTTATGATCTGGACCCACGGACAAATAATCCTGAGCGGAGATGCGGAGATAGACTATAAGAAAATCTTCCTGAACCCGAATGTGATCGCCATCGGAGTGGGCCTGATATTGTTCGCAACAGGGATTCGACTTCCGGTACCGCTGGATGCCTGTATCAGTGGATTCGGCAGTACTATAGGCCCTTTAAGCATGCTGGTTGTCGGTATGCTGATTGGAAACCTGGACCTGAAATTGGTATTTGCCCGGAAACGTCCTTATCTTATCTGTGTTATGCGGCTGATCGTATTTCCGCTGATTACGACACTGGTATATGGATTATCCGGAATCGTAAAGGTTCACCCGGATGCGGAGTATATCCTTTTGGTGTCGCTGCTTGCATCCAGTGCGCCTGTGGCGGTGATGGTAACTCAGCTTTCCCAGATTCACGGCAAAGATTCCCGATATGCAAGCATTATCAATGTCATGTCGGTGTTGTTCTGCATCGTTACCATGCCTGTAATGGTGTATATATTTGAAAGTCTGATATAAAAAATAAAGAAAACATGGAACTATTATCAAATCATATCTTGAAAAAGTAAATATTACACGTAAAAAGGGATGGCCGCTATTTTGCCATCCCCATTTTATTTTTATATGTATTCGTCTTATTCAGTTTTTCATTCTCTATCTTAGTTCAGAACAGAGCAGTCTGTAAAGTCTACATCTTTCAGATCATCCTTGCTTGCGCTGATGCTTACGTAGAAGTTAATGCCGCACTGTGCAGAAATCTTTTTCAGTCTCTCTACGAATCTTGGCATGCTTTCAAGATCAACGTTAGCATGCTTTAAAATTCCGTCGATGAATACGCACTCTACGTCGTGGTTTGCACTGTACATACCATATAAAAATCCGATATACTCATCAATGTTTGTGATTGCCGGATAATCATCCATACAAACGACACGAATATCGAATGCTACGCTCCTTGTATCTCGATGGCTGTTTTTAATAAATACTACGTTTCCATTACAAGCTTTAGCCTGCTGATTGGCCAACTCAATCATCTGCTGTGTCTTGCCGCTGCCTTTAGGGCCTGTCAATAAATTTACCATGGGAAACACTCCTTTTTCTATGTATTTAACATACGTATTTTCTTATGTCCTAATTATACATGAATTCGGAATGAGAAACAACCGTAAAGTGGAAAATTATAGTTTTTTGAGTTGGTTGACAATAAATCATAAAATGCTTATTATAATGTAAGAGGTGCTAAATTTACAAAGTTACATGTAAATATTGTGATATATGAAGTAACCATTAATTCTGAGAACATAGAAAAGTGAGGAATCTATGGGGAAAAAAGATACAATAACCAAGAATTACATGTCAAATCGGGAACATTTTGCGGATGCATTCAATTTTTTTATATTTAACGGAAGGAGGGTAATACAAACAGAAAAGTTAAAGGCTTTAGATCCAACAGAAATTGGTCTTGTTTTTCAGGAGAAGGAGAATGATATTGTTCAAAAAGTAAGGGACGTACTGAAGCAGTGTGTAGTTATGCAAGATGATAAGGTGTATTATCTTATTCTTGGAATTGAGAATCAGACGAATATACATTATGCAATGCCTGTGAGAAACATGCTATATGATGCTTTGAATTATGGACAGCAGGTATCCGAACAAGCAAGACAGCATAAGAAAGATAAAGATGTGAGTGGAGATGAATATTTATCCGGATTTTCAAAGAAAGATAAATTAAAACCTGTTATTACATTAGTGATTTACTTTGGGACAGAGGAGTGGGATGCTCCCAGAAATCTGAAAGAAATGTTCGGTGATGTGGATGAACATATCCTCCGATATACAGCTGATTATAAAGTGAATCTGATTATTCCAAAAGAAATCCGGGAAGAAGATTTTTCCAGGTTTGCAACTGATTTTGGAAAGGTTATGAAATATATTTCAGTAGCAGACGATATGGAAAAATTCGCTGCAGCTACAAAAGAAGAGAAATTCAAAATTATCAGCTTGGAGACTGCCCATCTGTTGAATGAATGCCTGGGAACAGAAATTATGATACCTGAAGGAGGGGAGGCGGTAAATATGTGTGAAGCGTGGCGAGAGATTAAAGCCAAAAGTATAGCGGAAGGATTAGCAGAGGGAAGAGCGAAAGGAATAGCGGAAGGAATAGCGAAAGGAATAGCAGAAGGAAGAGCGGAAGGAATAGCAGAAGGAAGAGCGGAAGGAAAACTTGACACTTTATTCAGCCTTGTGAAAAAGGGAATTCTTACAGAGTCTCAGGGTGCCCGGGAAGCAGAATTATCTCTGGAGACTTTCCTTGAGAAGATGGAAAAATGGTCTGAAAAGGATTCTGCGGTTGAGTAAGACTCGATGATTTCGTAGCTTTCCCAAGATGGAAGAATGTTAAACTGGGACTTGACTTATTTTAACATTCTTCTTATAATAGTTGAAGATATGACAAAAACGAAGAAGAGGATTAGTAGGAGATGGAAGCCTGTCAGAGAACTGCCGGATGGTGCGAGGCAGGAGGCGGAAGCTTTGAACTCGCCTCGGAGTTCTTCTGTTGAAGGGTATGACGATGGTAGTCAGGCAGGATAGGCAGAAGCGGGAGTTCCCGTTACAGAATCAATGAGTGCGTTCGGTGCATGAGGATATGACCGGACGAAGAAGAGTGGTACCACGGAATTTAGCCTTTTCGTCTCTTGTGAGATTGAAAAGGCTTTTTTACTCTATAGGCAACTGCGTTTCCATAGAGTAAAAAACCTCCGGGGGATGCGCACTCCGGCGTGAGCTGAAGATGTCGCAGAGCGACCGCCGGAGGCGCGAGAGTTCCGCGAGCGGAACTCTTTGTTCTGCGCAGTATATCTTAGCGTACCAGGAAATCAGAAAGAGAGGATTAGTGAAATGGCACAGAAGATTGTCTATAATCACAAAGCTATTGAGAAAAAATGGCGTGAGAACTGGGAGAAGAACCCGGTAAACCCGAAAGTGGACAAAGATGGTAATAAGAAACAGAAGTATTACTGTCTGGATATGTTCCCGTATCCATCCGGAAACGGACTTCACGTAGGACATTGGAGAGGGTATGTAATCTCTGATGTGTGGAGCAGATATAAATTACTGCAGGGATATTATATTGTACATCCGATGGGATGGGATGCATTCGGCCTTCCGGCAGAAAACTATGCAATTAAGATGGGAGTTCATCCGGCAAAATCCACAGCAGAAAATGTGGCTAATATTAAGAGACAGATTAATGAGATCGCAGCACTGTATGACTGGGATATGGAAGTGAACACAACTGATCCGGAGTTCTATAAATGGACACAGTGGATTTTCGTAAAGATGTTCAAAGAAGGTCTTGCGTATGAGAAAGAGTTCCCGATCAACTGGTGCCCGTCCTGTAAGACAGGTCTTGCAAATGAAGAGGTTGTAAACGGCAAATGTGAGCGCTGTGGTACAGAGGTTACCAAGAAGAATCTGCGTCAGTGGATGTTAAAGATCACAGCATATGCAGAGCGTCTGCTGAATGACCTGGATAAGCTTGACTGGCCGGAGAAAGTTAAGAAGATGCAGGCTGACTGGATTGGAAAATCCTATGGTGCAGAGGTAGATTTCCCGGTAGAAGGAAGAGATGAGAAGATTACTGTCTATACTACAAGACCGGATACTCTGTACGGAGCAACCTTCATGGTACTGGCACCGGAACATGCACTGGCAGCAAGCCTTGCAACGGATGAGACAAGAGAAGCAGTGGAAAAATACATCTACGATGCATCCATGAAGTCTAATGTAGACCGTATGCAGGATAAGGAAAAGACCGGTGTATTTACAGGAAGCTATGCAATTAATCCGTTAAATGGAGAAAAGACACCGATCTGGCTCTCTGACTATGTACTGGCTGATTACGGTACCGGAGCAATCATGTGTGTGCCTGCTCATGATGACCGTGACTTTGAATTTGCTACTAAATTCGGCATTCCGATTATTCAGGTAATCGCAAAAGACGGAAAAGAAATCGAAAATATGACAGAAGCTTATACCGAAGCAAATGGAACTATGATCAATTCCGGTGAGTGGAATGGTATGGAGTCAGCGGTTCTCAAGAAAGAGGCACCGCATATTATCGAGGAAAGAGGAATCGGACGCGCAACCGTAAATTACAAGCTGCGTGACTGGGTATTCTCCCGTCAGCGTTACTGGGGAGAACCAATTCCGATCGTACATTGTCCGGATTGTGGCGCTGTACCGGTACCGGAAGAAGAATTGCCGCTTCGCCTGCCGGATGTAGAGTCCTATGAGCCAACCGGAACCGGAGAATCTCCGCTTGCCGGAATTGAGGAGTGGGTAAACTGCACATGCCCGGTATGTGGAAAGCCAGCCAAGAGAGAAACCAACACCATGCCGCAGTGGGCAGGTTCATCCTGGTATTTCCTGCGTTATGTGGATAATCACAATGATAAAGAACTGGTATCCAGAGAGAAAGCAGATGAGATGCTGCCGGTAGATATGTACATCGGTGGAGTAGAGCATGCGGTTCTGCATCTTTTGTACTCCCGTTTCTACACCAAATTCCTGTACGATATCGGTGTAGTAGACTTTGACGAGCCTTTCCAGAAACTGTTCAATCAGGGTATGATTACCGGAAAGAACGGAATTAAGATGAGCAAGTCTAAAGGAAATGTAGTATCTCCGGACGATCTGGTAAGAGATTACGGTTGCGATTCTCTGAGAATGTATGAGCTTTTTGTAGGACCACCGGAGTTAGATGCAGAGTGGGATGACCGCGGAATTGACGGTGTATCCAGATTCCTGAAAAAAGTATGGAATATGGTAATGGAAAGCAAAGACAAGAACATTGAAGCAACGAAGGAAATGGTAAAAGAGCGTCATAAACTGATTTATGACGTAACCACCCGTCTGGAAAGCTTCAGCCTGAATACGGTTGTTTCCGGATTCATGGAGCATACGAATAAATTGACAGAGATTGCCAAGAAGGCAGGCGGAATTGATGTAGAGACCTTATCTGTTATGGCAGTACTTCTGGCACCATTTGCTCCTCATATTGCAGAGGAAATCTGGGAGCAGCTGGGTCACACAGAGACTGTATTTGCTGCAGGATGGCCGACTTATGATGAGGAAGCAATGAAAGATGACGAAATCGAGATTGCGGTACAGATCAATGGTAAGACCAGAGCGGTTGTATCACTTCCGGCAGATGTATCCAAAGAGGATGCACTGGCAGCAGGTAAAGAGGCAGTAGCAGATAAACTGACCGGAACCATTGTAAAAGAAATCTACGTACCGGGAAGAATCATTAATATTGTACAGAAATAGTAGAGGCAAGATTTTGAAAATTAAGAATGAAAAGCTGGAATACATGCTGAATGATTCAGCTGTTGACAGTGTGGCAGAGAAAGTGCAGTCATTTCTGGCTGCACTGAATATGGAAAAGAAGAATATACTGCGCATCCGCCTTACGGTGGAAGAGATTCTTCTGAACTGGCAGGAACATTATGATGGCGAGGTACCATTTACTTTTTTGACAGGAAAAAGGCTGGGCGCTCCCTTTATCTCCATCGTACTGGCAGGAGAATCTGTAAATCCGCTGGAGCGGATGGAAGAGGAGTGTGGAGAGTGGAGCAGCCGTCTGTTGGTGAACATGGGTATTTCGCCGACCTATTCCTACAGTAAAGGCAAAAATATTATTACCTTTAAGCCGAAAAAAGAAAAAATGAATCCGATGGTTTCTCTGCTGGGAGCGGTTGCCCTGGCAGTTGTCCTTGGATTATTGGCACAGATGCTGCCGGCATCTGTTCATGAAATGCTCACAGAATATTTTGTAACACCGATTTATGATGCGTTTCTCGGGGTGCTGACGACGGTGGGTATTCCTGTCGTGTTTCTGGCCATTGTATCGGGAATATGCGGTGTCGGTGATGTAGCTTCCTTTGGAAAGATCGGAAAGCGAATGGTGGGAAAATTCCTGCAGCAGGAGTTTGTGTATGCGGCAATCGGAACGATTCTTGCCATACCATTTTTTAAACTGATTATTACAACAAAAGTAAATGTAGGAGCACAGCTCGCCAGCGTTGTGGGAATGGTGATGGATATGCTTCCGAAGAATATTATCAGTCCGTTTCTGGAAGGAAACTGCATGCAGCTGATCGTCATAGCGGTTGCACTGGGATTGACACTTCTGGTTATGGGCGAAAGAACAAAGTTGATTACCAAAGGTATCGAGCAACTGACAGATATAGGAATGTTCCTGTTGGACAGATTGAATGATGTTGTTCCTGTTTTTTGCTTTTTTGTAGTACTACAGCTTATCATGTCGGGAACAGCAATGGCGGTCGTATCTGCGTGGAAGGTACTGGTGGGGACTATCCTGCTGGCGCTTCTGGGCGTGATTTTCAACCTGATTTATGTGGGGCGGAAAAAGGAAATTTCACCGGTTGTCCTGGGGAAAAAATTGCTTCCGCCTGTTCTGATCGCGCTGGCAACAGCTTCTTCATCGGCTGCATTTGGTACAAATAGTGTTAATTGTACAAAGAAACTTGGAATTGATAATAAAATAGTTTCCTTTGGGCTTCCCATAGGAAATACGCTCTGTCATCCGGGACATGTATTTATTTTTCTGCTGTGTTCGCTGAATATGGCAGAGTATTATCAGGTAGAATGTTCTGTGGTATGGTTTGTAATAGCTGCAGGGATGTGCGCGATTATGCCAATGGTAATGGCACCGGTTGTCGGTGGAACGGCTGCGGCCTATACATTGCTGTTCAATCAGCTTGGAATCCCCATGACGGCATTGCCGGTTGCTTTGGCACTGAGTGTGGTATGTGATTTCTTTGCAACCGGACTGAATATGGCATATCTGCAGATTAATTTATTGCTGCGTGCAGATGAGCAGGACTTGCTGGACTATGGAGTACTCTCCAAAACAAATGGGTAGAAATGCTGAAAATTCAGCGATTTTTACAATTATAAAATTTTTGTAAAATTTCCTTTGACATTTATTTGTCAACGAGTATAATAAGGTACATCAAAACAAGGGTGTTTTCCAAAGCGGAAAGCACCTTTTTTTGTTACCGTGCATGCCGATGACGGGTTTTGCAGGGTGGATAAGAGAATAAGGAGGACTTGACTATGAAGAAATTGGAAATTATCATTCAGCCGGAAAAGCTGGAAGAACTGAAAGCAATTCTTGATGAGTGTTCAGCCAATGGACTTATGATTACAAATATTATGGGTTATGGTAATCAAAAAGGTCACAAAAAAATTTACAGGGGTGCAGAATACAATGTAAATCTTCTCCCGAAAGTAAAAGTTGAGACGATTGTAGAGCCGGATACGGCAGAGAAAATCATTGAAAAAGTCGTAGCGGAGATTCAGACCGGTACATACGGAGATGGTAAGATTTTCGTATATGAGGTGGAGGATGCAGTCAGAATCCGTACCGGTGAGCGTGGATCAGATGCATTATAGAAGTTATCGAAGGAGATAGCTGTAGAGAGCCGATTAGGGCACTACAGATATCTCCTTTTTAAGTATTCGAAACATAGAGAAAACAGGAGGAAAGAATTATGGGATTAGCGGATTTGATTTCAGGCGGAATGGATGCGGCAGAAGCAGCGGGTCTCTTAATGAATGTTATGTGGACGATGATAGGAGCAGTACTGGTATACTTCATGCAGGCAGGATTTGCCATGTGTGAGGCTGGATTTACCAGAGCGAAAAATACAGGAAATATTCTTATGAAGAATATGATGGATTTTGTACTTGGAAGCTTATTCTTCTTTATATTCGGATTTGCAATTATGCATGGAACGGACTGGAATGGAGTTCTTGGTGTTCAGGGCTTTTTTGATCCGACCAGTCTGGCGGATGAAGCGGGTATGATCAACGGTCTGCCGGCAGGTGTGTTCATCATTTTCCATACAGTGTTCTGTGCAACAGCAGCTACAATTGTATCAGGTTCCATGGCAGAGAGAACCAAATTTGCTGCTTATCTGGCGTACAGTGCAGCAATCAGTATTTTCATTTACCCGGTATCCGGACACTGGATCTGGGGTGGCGGCTGGCTCTCTGAGCTTGGTTTCCATGACTTTGCAGGTTCAACAGCAGTACATATGGTTGGTGGTGTCTGTGCATTAGTCGGTGCGAAGATCCTTGGAGCACGTATTGGAAAGTTTGGTAAAGATGGTAAAGTAAAAGCGATTCCGGGACATAACCTTCCGATCGCAGCTCTGGGAGTATTCATTCTCTGGTTCTGCTGGTTTGGATTCAACTGTGGTTCTACAACTGCAGCAACAACAAATCTTGGAGATATTGCAATGACAACAAACCTTGCAGCAGCGGCAGCAACTTTGATGGCTCTGATCGTTACCTGGGTAAGATACGGAAAACCGGATGTATCCATGACATTCAACGGTTCTCTGGCAGGTCTTGTAGCGATTACAGCAGGATGTGATACCGTAAGCAACTGGTCAGCAATCATTATCGGAGCAATTGCAGGTGTGCTGGTTGTATTCTCTGTAGAGTTCTTTGATAAGGTGGCAAAAATTGATGACCCGGTAGGTGCAATTAGCGTTCACGGTGTATGTGGTGCCGTAGGAACAATTCTGACAGGTGTATTTTCTCCGGACTGTTCACTGGTAACACAGGTAATCGGTGTGGCAGCAACTGCAGCATACGTATTCGTAATGGCATTGATTATCTTCACAATAATTAATAAGACCATCGGACTTAGAGTTACTAAGGAAGAAGAAATCGAAGGTCTCGATATTCATGAGCACGGCTCAACAGCATACGCAGATTTCAACTTTAGATTGTAAAACATCTTTCCAGAGGGAGGCGGATTTTCCGCCTCCTGTTTGCATCTTTGAAAATATTCTGGACATGGTAATCTGTGACCTTTGCCTATTAGTTATGCGTGTGATATACTGAGGTTAACAAATTGGGAGGAAAGAAGAGTTATACATGAAGCTTATCATAATCAGTTTTACCAGACAGGGAAATGAAAAAAACAGGATACTCAGGGAGAAAATGGAAGAACAGGGATACAGCTGTGAGGGTTACGCACCGGCCAGATTTGCCGGTGCTGAGGAGGAGCTGAGTCCCCTTCCGGAGGATATCCGGGGATGGATCGGCACACTGTGGGGAGAATGTGGTTTCCTTTTCATCGGTGCTGCGGGAATTGCAGTCAGGATGACTGCCCCCTGGGTGAAGGATAAGTTCACAGATTCCCCGGTTCTGGTTATGGATGAGAAGGCCGGATATGTTATTCCTCTCTTATCAGGCCATGTTGGGGGTGCCGTTGAGATTGCGCGGGATGTATCCGCCTGTGTCGGAGCAGTTCCGGTGGTGACAACGGCTACAGATGTACAGGGGAAATTTGCAATAGACGTATTTGCAAAGAAAAATGATCTGGTGATTACAGACCGGGTACTGGCAAAGAAAATTTCCGCTGCGTTGCTGGAGGGAGAGAATCCATATCAAATAGAGATCGCACAGCATGTTCCGGACAGCAGTGATGAGGAGGACAGTCAGTGTCTGACACTGCTTCCTAAGAATGTGATCGTTGGAATCGGATGCAGGAAAAACTGTAAAAAAGAGAAGCTGGAAGCGGGACTGGATGAAATTCTATCGAAAAACAGATTGAGAAGGGAACAGATCCGGGCGGTTGTAAGTATTGATCTGAAAAAAGATGAGCTTGGACTTGTAGCGCTTTGCAGGGAACTTCGGGTTCCGTTTCTTACCTATACAAAAGAAGAACTTCTGGAAGTAGAGGAAGTCAGCAGCCGGTCGGAATTCGTTGCCCAGGTGACGGGAGTGGACAATGTCTGTGAACGTGCGGTAAAACGGTATATGAGTGGTAAGCAGGGAATGATTCTTCAGGAGAAGGTGTGTCTGGACGAAATGACGGTCGCAGTAGGATGTATAAAACATGAAAATGAAGAACAACGGAATCCGGAGAACGGTATGAAAACCGGAGGAGTCCTGGTTTTTGCGGGAACCACGGAAGGCAGAAGACTGGCAGAATTCCTGGGAACATGTTCCGGGCAGGCTTATGTCAGTGTGGCGACAGAGTATGGAAAAACCTGTGTGGGAGAATATCCCAATGTTCAGGTGATCTGTGGAAGGATGAACCGGGTGCAGATGGAGACATTTATGAGAGAACATCAGATTTTCATGGTGATTGATGCAACTCATCCTTATGCGGTAGAGGTGACCAGGAATATCAGAGAAGCCTGTGAATGTGTGAATGTTCCATATCTGCGCTGTCTGAGGCAGGAAAAAGATGTGGAGAATGAAGAGCTGAAAGATGTGAAAGTTCTCCATGTAGAGTCTGTGGAAGAGGCAGTACAGTATCTGGAAGGAACTGAAGGTAATATTCTGATTGCTACCGGGAGCAAGGAACTGGGATTGTATACACAAATTAAGAATTACAGGGAGAGGTGTTATGCCAGAGTACTTTCGGTTCGGGAATCTGTGGAGAAAGCGATCAGTCTCGGGTTTGAGGGAAGCCATCTGATTGCCATGCAGGGTCCATTTTCAGAGGAAATGAATCTTGCCCTCCTGAAGCAGACCAGGGCAGAATGGTTTGTGACGAAAGAATCCGGGAAGACCGGCGGATTCGGGGAAAAAGTATGGGCAGCGAAACAAAGCGGTGCCACGCTGGTGGTGATCGGAAGACCGAAGGAGGAAGGTATGACTGTGGAAGAAATCTGCAGACAGTTTCAGAAAATATATACCATTCGTTGAATACTTTTCATAAATGTGATAGAATAAATTCGGTTTCAAATCCGAAAGAAATTCAAAAGAAGTCCGGCAGGAACGCCGTATGGCGTTCCGTGACCGGCGAGGAAGTCAGGTGAGAATCCTGCGCAATACCCGTTGCTGTATTGGAGTAGTGCGCTTCCTGTATTTCTGATGTGGAAATAAATATGTTTCTATGTCAAGAAATAAGTCACTGCAGAGGAGTCTGTGGGAAGGCGGAAGCGGCATGTTTGATGCCTAAGTCAGAATATTCACTTTTGGATGGGTTTGGAAGGTTACGGGAATATAACCAGGTCGTTACTTTGGATTCCTCCGATTCTATGGACAGCCTGGAATATTCTGAGAGCTTGTCATAAGAAAAGGAGAGAAAACAATGACAAAAAAAGAAAAACAACTCATGAGAGCGGCAATTGCATTTTCCGTATTATTTGCCGCAGCACCGGTTTCCCATGCGATGCACATTATGGAAGGTTACCTTCCGGTATCTTACTGTGTGGCATGGGGAGTAGTCTGTGTACCGTTTCTGGCAGCCGGTATGATTTCCCTGAGGAAAAAACTGAATGAAAATCGAAGATCCATGACGCTGATTGCTATGGCAGGGGCTTTTGTGTTTGTGATATCTTCACTGAAGATTCCGTCTGTAACGGGAAGCTGTTCCCACATGACAGGTACGGGACTTGGAGCCATCCTGTTCGGACCCTGCGCAGTGAGCATCCTTGGAATCATCGTGCTGATTTTTCAGGCCGTGCTTCTGGCACACGGAGGTCTTACTACGCTTGGAGCCAATACGTTCTCCATGGCGATTGCAGGACCGATTCTGTCCTGGGGAATCTATAAGCTTTGCCGGAAGATGAAAGTGAATCGAAAAGTGACAGTCTTCCTGGCGGCATGTCTGGGAGACCTGTTTACCTATTGTGTGACCAGTGTTCAGCTTGCGATGGCCTATCCTTCAGAGGCGGGCGGTGTACCTGCGTCTGCACTGAAATTCCTGGGAGTATTTGCACCGACGCAGATTCCGCTTGCTCTGATCGAGGGAATTCTGACCGTGATCGTTGTGATGGCGCTGGAGTCCTATGCGAAGCCGGAGCTTCGCGCAATTGGTTTCTGGAAGGAGGCACAGTAGGATGAGTAAGAAAATGAGTAAAAATATGAAGTTGACACTGATACTTCTTGTGATAGCTGTTTTGATCGCAGTTGTCCCGCTCTTTGCAAAAAAAGGAGCAGAATTCGGAGGCTCCGATGATGCGGGAAGCCAGATGGTAGAGGAAATTGCAGGAGAATATACACCGTGGTTTACCCCGGTTCTGGAGACGGCTCTCGGCGGAGAGATACCGGGTGAAGTGGAAAGTCTGGTATTCTGTATCCAGACTGGAATCGGAGTAGGCATCATTGCGTTTTTCATGGGAAGATTTGTGGAACGCAGGAAATGGCAAAAGGATATGGAAAAGGAAGAATAAAATGATCATTGATAAGCTTTGCTATCAGTCGGGGCTTCGCTATGTGAATGCCAATTTGAAATTTATATTTGCCATGACAAGCCTTCTGTGCTGTGTGATCAGCCGATCAGTGCCTGCAGCACTGACAGTGCTGGTAACAAACGCAGTCCTGACGGTAAAAATCGGAGGCATATCATTTGCGAAGTACAGAAAGCTTATGAGAGTGCCTTTTGCTTTCCTTTTGTTAAGCACCCTTACTATTATTGTAAATATTTCCGGGGAGCCGATGGACGGTTATGCTTTTCTGATTGGAAACTTATATCTGACCGGAAGCCGTGCTTCCCTTGTGTTTGGGGCGAAATTAATTCTTACCGCCCTTGCTGCCGTGTCCAGTCTGTATTTTTTGACCCTGAATACGACTATGACGGATATTCTTGGAGTCATGGAATGGCTGCACGTGCCGGCTCTTATTACAGAACTGATGATGCTGATTTACCGGTTTATTTTTGTGCTGACGGAGGTGGCATCCAATATTACTGTTTCACAGTATTCCAGATTGGGAAACCGGGATTTTCAGACATCGCTTCGCTCTTTTGGGCAGATGGCAGCGGCAGTTTTTGTACGTGCAGTGAAGAAATCAAGATTTCTGTATGATGCTATGGAGTCACGCTGCTACGACGGGAAGGTACGGGTGCTTCGGGAGCAGTATCCTGCAAAGAGGTGGCAGATCGGTCTGGTGGCGGGTTATGAATGCCTTCTGATCGGGATCGTAATTGTGGAGAAATGTCTATGAGTGAGATTTTGCTGGAGCTTCGAAATGTAAGCTTCACTTACGAGGGAGAGACGGAGGCGTCTCTCCAAAATATAAATTTACAGATAAAAAAAGGAAAAAAGATTGCAGTGATGGGTGCCAATGGTTCCGGGAAATCCACCCTTTTTCTCTGTTGTAACGGGATTCACAGACCGGACGAAGGCGGGGTGTATTTCCATGGAGAGCCGGTGGATTATTCCAGAAAAGGCCTGCTGGAGCTGAGACGGAGTGTGGGAATTGTATTTCAGGACCCGGACAATCAGCTGTTCTCCGCCAGTGTTTATCAGGAGATTTCGTTTGGTGCCTGTAACATTGGCATGAGTGAAGAAGAGGCGAAGGGGGCGGTGGAGGATGTGATGGAACATCTGGAGATCACGCCTTTTAGGGAAAGACCGACCCATGCTTTAAGCGGAGGTCAGAAAAAGCAGGTGTCGATTGCGGACATTCTGGTGATGAAGCCGGAGGTGATCATTATGGATGAGCCGGGGGCTTCCCTGGATCCGCGCCATACCCGGATGGTGAACCGGATCATGGAGCGGATGACGGAAGAAGGAATTACGGTACTTCTGGCAACTCACGATATGGATTATGCCTATGCGTGGGCGGATGAGATCGTGCTGATGCATCAGGGGAGGATTCTAAAACAGGGTACACCTCTTCAGGTGTGCAGTGACAGGGAGGCACTCTATAAGACGAATCTGGAACCGCCTATGGTTCTTCGGATGTATGAGATGCTTTGCCACAAGGGCATACTGAAGGAAGGAAAGTATCCGCCGAAGAGTATGGACATATTATTGAAGCAGATGGAGGAAGAAGATGGGGACGAAGAAAGGGATTCTGACGGTCAGCTTCGGGACCAGTCACCTGGATACGCTGGATAAGACAATCAAAGCCATAGAACAGGATATCGCGGAAGCATTTCCGGAGTATCGGGTCTACCGGGCATTTACCAGTCAGATGATTATAAAGAAATTAAGGAAAAATGGCGTGGAGATCGCAGATGTGCGGGAGGCGCTGGAGCAGATGGCAAAGGACGGTGTGGAAAATGTAATCGTTCAGCCGACCCATGTGATCAACGGAATTGAGTATGACGGAATGATGCGAAATCTCCTGGAATATACAGGGCGGTTTCGGCAGATCCGTGTGGGAAAGCCCATGCTCAGCAGTCCCGAGGATTATAAGAAGGCGATTCATGCCGTGATGTCAGATGTAGAAATTGATGAGGATGAGATGTTGGTCTTCATGGGACACGGGACAGACCATCATGCCAATTCCGCATATCCTACGCTGGAATATACCTTCCATTTCCTGGGATATGAGCGGGTGCTGGTGGGAACGGTGGAAGGATTTCCGGATCTGAAAGCGGTGATGACCAAGCTGAATGTGACCGAGTGTAAGAAGGTGGTACTGATGCCATTTATGATCGTGGCGGGTGACCATGCGAAAAATGATATGGCAGGAGAGGAAGATTCCTGGAAGACGGAGCTTGAGGCAGACGGCTATGAGGTTCGGACGCTGGTAAAAGGGCTGGGCGAGATACCGGGAATCCGCAGGATTTTCCTGGAACATATCCGTGAAGCAATGTAACAGGAGAAAGAAAATGAGTAACAACCGGATTGTCTGGAAGAATCAGCAGAAACTAAAAAGTGGATATACGACGGGAAGTTGTGCGGCGGCAGCGGCGAAAGCGGCAGCTCACATGCTTTTTGCCGGGGAAACTGTGCCGCAGATATCTCTGATGACGCCTGCGGGCATCCTGCTGTATCTGGATGTGGAGCAGATTCAAAAAGGAACAGGCTGGGTAAGCTGTGCGGTGAGAAAGGACAGCGGAGATGACCCGGATGTGACCAACGGTATTCTGGTGTATGCAAAGGCAGAGTTTATTACACAATCCGGCGTTACAGAAGCGGATAGGGATGATGAATTCCGACGGCGGATAGAGGTTCCCGGCGGTATGCTGGAGATATCATTGACCGGCGGGAGAGGAGTCGGCCGGGTGACCTGCAAGGGATTAAAGCAGAACATCGGGGAGCCTGCGATCAATCCGGTTCCAAGGCAGATGATTCTGGATGCGGTGGAATCACAGGCGAAGGAAGCCGGAGTGTCGGGCCATATACAGGTGGAGATATCCATACCGGAAGGGAAGGCTCTGGCGGCAAAGACCTTCAATCCCCGTCTTGGCATCGAGGGTGGAATTTCTGTTCTCGGGACCAGCGGGATCGTGGAGCCGATGAGTGAAAAGGCTCTGACGGAGACCATTTACCTGGAAATGAAGGTGCTCAGGGAAAACGGCCGGGACTGGTGCTATCTGGTACCGGGAAATTACGGAAGTACTTTCTTAAGAGAAACCCTTGGATATGACGGAAAACTGGCGGTGAAATGCAGTAATTACATTGGAGAAACCATCGATGATGCCGTGGAGCTTGGCATGAAGGGCATTCTGCTGATCGGCCATGTGGGAAAACTGATTAAGCTGGCAGCAGGCGTCATGAATACCCATTCCAGAATGGCGGATTGCAGGATGGAGGTTCTGGCGGCTCACAGTGCCATGGCAGGGGCCGACAGTGAAACGGTGAGCAGGCTGATGAAATGTGTGACTACCACGGAGGCTCTGGATATTCTTGAGGAAGAACAGCTTCTGGAAACCGTGATGGAAACGGTGATGGAGAAAATCGAGTATTATATCAGACAGCGGTCGGGCGATAACCTGAAAACGGAGGTCATCGTATTTTCGGATGAGAGAGGAATTCTCGGAGAGACGAAGGGCGCAAGATGGCTGAATGAACAGATTAATGCAGAGGAGAATAGATAGCATGCTAGGGAAATTTTATGCAGTTGGCGTGGGTCCAGGTGATCCGGAACTCATGACTCTTAAGGCGGTTCGGTGTATAGAAGAAAGTGATGTGATTGCGGTTGCAGTGTCGAAACCGGAGACTTTGGAGGTCCTGTATCAGGGGGAATCCGAGGAAACATACCGAAATCTTCTGGAAGTCTGTACTGCTTATCAGATTGCCTGTCCGGTGTGTCCGGGAATTGAAAAGAAGGCGAAGCTTTTTCTTCCCATGCCCATGATGAAGGATAAGGAAGTGCTTCGGAGGGTGCATGATGACTGTGCAAAGAAAACAGCAGAGTTTTTGAAAAAGGGACTGACGGTAGCGTTTATTACACTGGGAGATCCCACGGTATATTCCACCTGCCTGTACGTGCACAAAAGGCTGAAATGTGACGGCTATGAGACGGAAATTATTCCGGGGGTGCCGTCATTTTGTGCGGCGGCTGCAAGACTTGGAATGGGGCTTGCAGAGAATCGGGAGGAGATCCATATTATTCCGGCATCCTACCAGGTGGAAGAGAGTCTGAAGCTTCCGGGTACGAAGGTCCTTATGAAGACGGGAAAGAAAATGCCTGCTGTGAAGGATGCCATCCGGCGGGAAAATCTGACGGTACGTATGGTGGAGAACTGCGGAATGGACGCGGAGAGGATTTATGAAAATGTGGAGGATATTCCGGAAGAAGCGGGATATTTCTCTCTCATGATTTTGAAGGAGGAAGAGAAATAGATGATATGGTTTGTGGGTGCCGGACCGGGGGCAGAGGATCTGATTACGGTGCGGGGAAAGGAACTGCTTCAGTCGGCGGATATGGTCATTTATGCCGGTTCTCTTGTAAATCCGGGTTTGCTAAAGGTGTGCCCGGAGGGCTGTGAGATATACAACAGTGCACGAATGACGCTGGAGGAGGTTATGGAGCAGATGCTCCGTGCCGAGCGGGAAAATAAAAGAATCGTGCGGCTTCATACGGGAGATCCCTGTCTCTATGGTGCGATTAAGGAACAGATGGATATTCTGGAGCGGGAAGGGATTCCCTATGAGGTGTGTCCGGGAGTCAGCTCCTTCTGTGGAGCGGCGGCTGCCCTTGGAGCGGAATACACGCTTCCGGGGATTTCCCAGTCAGTTGTGATTACAAGGATGGCAGGAAGGACACCGGTGCCGGATAAGGAATCCATTCGAAGCTTTGCGGCGCATCAGGCGACCATGGTCATTTTCCTGAGCACCGGGATGCTGCGGGAACTGTCGGAGGAACTGATTGCCGGAGGCTATGCTTCTGATACGCCGGCGGCCATTGTTTATAAGGCCAGCTGGCCGGAAGAGAAGGTGTGCCGCTGTACCGTGGGAAATCTTGCTGAGACTGCACAGGAAAATCAGATTCACAAGACTGCACTGATTGTGGTGGGACGGATACTGGATGGGGAGTATCAGCGGTCAGAGCTTTATCATCCGGCGTTTTCCACGGAATTCAGAGAGGCCTCCTGCCGGAGAGAGGATGTGCCGGATATCCGGGACAGAGAATCGAAGGGAAAGGAGCAGCAGGATGTGTAAGATATATGTAGTGGGAATCGGGCCGGGAGCGGAGCGGCAGATGACGATCCTGGCGGACGAGACCCTTAGACAATGCGATGTGATCGTGGGCTATACGGTCTATATTGATCTGGTGAAGAACCGGTATCCGGATAAAACCTTCCTTACCACACCGATGAAACAGGAAGCGGCCCGCTGCCGGATGGCATTTGAGGAAGCTTTAAAAGGAAAAAAGGTGGCAATGATCTGTAGCGGCGATGCCGGAATCTATGGGATGGCAGGGCTTATGTACGAAGTGGGACGGGACTATCCGGAGGTTTCTCTGGAAATCATACCAGGAATTACGGCAGCTTCAGGGGGAGCGGCCGTTCTGGGAGCACCGCTCATGCATGACTTTGCAGTCATCAGCTTAAGTGATCTTCTGACACCCTGGGAGAAGATAGAGGCGAGACTGCGGGCAGCAGCGGCAGCAGATTTTGTAATATGTATCTATAATCCGTCCAGTAAAAAACGGGCAGATTATCTGAAAAAAGCCTGTGACTGTGTGCTGGAATATCAGTCCGGGGACACGGTCTGCGGTCTGGTAAAAAATATCGGCCGCGAGGGAGAGACCTGTCGGGTACTTCCTCTTCGGGAACTTCGGGATACGGCAGTAGACATGTTTACCACGGTGTATATCGGAAATGAGCAGACAATGGAAATCGATGGCAGGATGGTAACACCAAGAGGATATCGCAATGTGTAGAGAAGAGAGACAGATTTATCTGATCGGAATTGGAATGGGCACGACCCGGACATTAACAGAAGAGGGAAATGAGGCGCTTCAGATGGCAGAGCTGATTATCGGAGCGGAGCGGATGACGGCTCCCTTTGAAAAAATGGGCCGGAACTGTCTGCGGGAATACCGTCCGTCCGCAGTGCGTCAGTTTTTGGAAAGTTATTCGGAGTACAGAATCTGTGCGATTGTACTCTCGGGCGACACAGGTTTTTACAGCGGTGCGAAAGGAATGGCGGAGAAGCTTGGAGGTATGGGAGAGATTCACTGGATTCCGGGCATCTCTTCCGTAGCTTATCTGGCTGCCAGACTTGGAACATCCTGGGAAGATGCGGCGCTGGTGAGTGTTCACGGACGATTCCAGAATGCAGTTTATGCCATCGCGCATAACCGGAAGACCTTTCTTCTGACGGATCAGAAATCCGGCGGGCAGTTATATGATAAATTACGATATTATCCATTTGAAAATGTTACGGTTCATATCGGGAATAACCTGTCTTATGAGACGGAGAGAATTGTGTCAGGGAAACCGGAGGAGCTTCATAGAGAAGACTTTGGGGAGCTGGCGGTGGTTATGGTTGAAAATGATGCCCCGGATACGCGGGTGTGCCCTCACCTGAAGGATGAGGAATTTATCCGCCTGGAGGGGGAGGTTCATGTTCCAATGACGAAGGAGGCAGTCCGGACCCTCAGCATCGGTGCGCTGGAACTGACGAAGGATGCGGTGCTGTATGATATCGGTGCGGGAACCGGCTCTGTTTCTATAGAGGCAGCAGGGATGGCACCCGGAATCCGTGTCATTGCGGTGGAGAAAAAAGAAGAGGCCTGTGAGCTGATTCGAAAGAACTGCCGAAAGTTTAAGACGGATCAGGTGGAAGTGATTCCCGGAATGGCACCGGAGATTCTGGAACAAATGGAAGAGTTGGAGCCACCGACCCATGTGTTTATCGGGGGAAGCTCCGGGAATCTGAAGGAAATTCTGCGTTTCGTGAGAGGAAAGAATCCAAATGCACGGATCGTGATCAATGCCATTTCACTGGAGACCGTGTGTGAAATTATGGATGCGGTGAAAGAGGGACTGATTCCGGAACCGCAGATACAGCAGGTTATGGTATCCGGGGCAAGAACTCTGGGCAGTTATCATATGATGCAGGCGCAGAATCCGGTCTATATTGTCAGTACCGGAGGAGAGAAGGGAGTCGGCCAATGAAAATTCCGGGAGTAATGATTGCCGCTGCATCCAGTGGGAGCGGTAAAACGGTGACAGCCTGCGGGCTGATGGAAGCCTTTCTGGGAAAAGGACTTCAGGTTCTGGCATGTAAATGCGGACCGGATTACATTGATCCCATGTTCCACCGGCAGGTGCTGGGCATAGGGTCGGAAAATCTGGATCTGTACTTTTCAGAGGCGGAAGACCTGAGAGAAATATATACGGAGCATGCGAAGAACGCGGATCTGACGATTATCGAAGGTGTTATGGGATACTATGACGGGATGACGCTGGATTCAGAACGGGCCAGTTCCTATGAGGTGGCAAAGACGCTTCAGGTGCCGGTGATTCTGGTGGTATCCTGCCGGGGAATGGCTTATTCGGTATCGGCAGTGATCAGGGGAATTGCAGGATTTCGCAGTGACAGCAATATCCGCGGGGTGATTTTGAATCGGATTTCTCCGTCCCTTTACCCGCGAATGAAGGAAATGCTGGAGAGGGAGCTTGCAGACACCGGAATCAGGATTGTGGGATACATACCGGAAGATGAGGTGTTCCGTCTGGACAGCCGCCATCTTGGACTGGTGACACCGGAAAATATCCGGAATCTAAAAAGTCAGATGGAGAGCGCGGGTCATATCTTAAGTCAGTCGCTGGATCTGGAACTGATCCGTCAGATTGCGGAAAAACACTCCAAATTAGAAATGAATAAATATATAAAGAAACGAAATAATGATTATAGAAATAAATTTAAAGACCGCGTCAGAATTGCAGTAGCGTCAGATGAGGCCTTCAATTTCTACTATCAGGCGAATATGAGGATGCTGGAACATCTGGGCTGTGAGCTGGTACCATTTAGTCCTATTGTCGACCGGAAGCTGCCGGAGGGAATCGGTGGTCTGATCCTGGGAGGCGGGTATCCGGAAGAGTATGCTGCGCGGTTGTCAGAAAATGTCTCTATGCGGGAGGATATCCGGGCGTGGATTGCAAAAGACGGTCCGTGCCTGGCAGAATGCGGAGGATTCCTGTATCTGCAGGAATGGCTGACGGGGACAGACGGCAAAACCTGGCCCATGGTGGGCGCAATTGCTTCCGGGTCGGAGAGAAAAGACAGACTGGTCCGATTTGGCTATATGAGGGCAGAGGCTCTGACGGACGGGGTTTACCTGAAAAAGGGCGAGTCCATTCGGGGGCATGAGTTTCACTACTGGGACAGCTCCGAGAATGGAGGGGACTGTCTGGCCGTGAAACCGGACGGAAAGCGGAGCTGGGAATGTATTCATATGAAGGGAAATCTGTTTGCGGGTTATCCCCATCTGTACTATCCGTCCAATCCGGTTTTTGCAGAACGGTTTGTAGAGCGGTGCCGTACAGTATGTCAGGTGGATGACAATTTCCGAGAAAGTCTCGGATATAAAGAAACAAATTGAGGTGGCAGGAATGACGACAGAAGAGATAAGAGCACGGATCCAACCCGTGGATAAACGCAGTATGGAAGAGGCGAGAGAACACTGGATGACCGTGGGAAAGCCTCTGTTCAGCCTCGGAAAGCTTGAGGAGGCTGTGATCCGTATGGCGGGGATTCAGAGAACTCCCAGGGTCCGCATCGATAAAAAGGGACTGATTATCATGTGTGCAGATAACGGAGTGGTGGCAGAAGGTGTTACCCAGACCGGACAGGAAGTCACTGCAATCGTAGCAGAAAACTTTGCGGGGCACCGGTCTTCCGTATGCCTGATGAGTGATGTGGCTGGCGTGGATATTTTCCCGGTAGATATCGGGATGATAAAGGATGTGCCGGGGGTGAGCATTCCGGAAAATAAGGTGGCTTACGGGACGGGCAACCTTCTTCATGAGTGTGCCATGACCAGGGAAGAAGTAGAAAAGGCTCTTTCTATCGGGATTCGTACAGTAGAAGAGAGAAAGAGAGAAGGATATCAGATTCTGGCGACAGGAGAGATGGGAATAGGAAATACCACGACCAGCAGTGCAGTGGCTTCTGTACTTCTCGGGGTGCCGGTGCCGCAGGTGACAGGAAGGGGAGCCGGTCTCAGCAGTTCGGGACTTGCTCGAAAGATTCAGGTGATTGAGGAAGCCATTGCAAAACATCAGCCGGATGCATCCGATGTGATCGATGTGCTGTCCAAGGTCGGAGGTCTGGATATTGCCGGGCTGGTCGGAGTTTACCTTGGAGGAGCCGTCTTCGGGATTCCTATTGTAATCGATGGGTTTATATCAGCAGTGGCAGCACTTTGTGCCATGAGTATGGATGAGCGGGTCAGAGATTATATGATGCCCTCTCACGTATCGAAGGAACCGGCCGGGGCAATGCTTCTGGAAGCCCTGGGGCTTTCCCCCTTCCTTACCTGTGACATGTGTCTGGGCGAGGGAAGTGGAGCGGTGGCGGTACTTCCGTTGCTGGAAATGGGACTTCGTGTTTATCATGAGATGGGAACATTTGATGATATTAAGGTGGAGCAGTATCAGGTGCTGAAATAAGGAGGTAGAATATGAATTTTCTGCAGTCATTTGTGATTGCCATGTCCATGTATTCCAAGATCCCCATGCCGGCGGTGGAATGGAAGAAGGAAAATATGAAATATGCCATGTGCTTCTTCCCTCTCGTGGGAGTTGTGATCGGTGCGGCAGTTTATCTGGCAGGCAGGTTGTTCTTTGGGCTTCACTGTCAGCCGCTTATGAGAGGGGCTGTGTGTACCCTGGTTCCAATCCTGATCAGTGGCGGAATCCATATGGACGGTTTCATGGACACGATGGATGCCCTTGCTTCTTACGGAGATAAGGAGAAGAAGCTTGCCATATTAAAAGACAGCCATGCGGGTGCATTTGCCATACTGGGGCTTGGATGTTATCTGGTCTGGAGTCTGGCGGTATGGGGAGAAATCCCGGAAGAAATGCTGGGAGTGGCTGCCCTTAGTTTTGTCGTATCCCGGTCGCTTAGCGGATATAGTGTGGTGACCTTTCCAGCTGCAAGAGAAAATGGTCTTGCGAGAACATTTCAGGATCAGGCAGAGAAAAAGCGCGTGAAGATTACGATGCTGGTCTTTCTGATTCTGGCTGCGGCGGGAATGTGTGCAGTTCATCTCAGGGCTGCTGCGGGAGCACTTCTGGCAGAAGTGCTGGTATTCTGGTACTATAAAAAAATGAGCACCAGGCAGTTTGGCGGCGTGACCGGAGATCTGGCAGGATATTTTCTGGAAATATCGGAGCTTGCCATGCTGACGGGAATGATGCTCACAGGAGGATACTTATGGAATTGATATTTATCCGGCATTTAAAGACAAAAGGGAATCGCCTTCGTCAGTACATCGGCGTGACCGATGAACCCCTGGATCAGCCGGTGCTTTTGCGGGAGTATCCGAATGCGGACACAGTGGTCGTAAGTCCTCTGAAGCGGTGCATACAGACGGCAGAACTGATTTATCCCGGAAAAGGACAGATGATCTGTCCGGGACTTCGGGAATGTGATTTTGGCGAATTTGAGAAAAAAACCTATGAAGAGTTGAAAAATCATCCTGCATATCAGAAATGGCTGGACAGCGGCGGAGCGGCAGCATTTCCCGGAGGAGAGGGAAGAGAAGCATTCGTGAAACGCTCGGTGGCAGCCTTTGAAGAGGCTGTGAGGAAACTCATGGAAAATGGCTGCAGGAGGGCTTCGTTTGTGGTGCATGGCGGAACTATTATGGCGGTTCTTTCAGAATTTGACAGGGAGAAAAGAGACTTCTATCAGTGGCAGGTGGCTAATGGAGAAGGATTTCTTGCAAAATTAGATGAAACAGACTGGAAGTCTGGAAAGAAACAATTAACGGAGATAAGAAAGATATGAGTATATTAATGGCGTGCACTGTCGGTGTGATCCTGGATATGATATTTGGGGATCCGGTATGGCTTTACCATCCGGTGAGGCTGATTGGAAGGCTGATTACCGTTCTGGAGCGTGGATTTCGCAGAATCTGCAGTGATGAGGATCCGGAAAAGGAAAATCACAAGCTTCTGATAGCGGGAAGAGTGTTCTGTATCATGGTTCCGGTGATTTCTGCAGGAATTCCTGCATTTATTCTTCTGGGAGTGAGACAGTTCCGTCCGGAAGCGGCATTTGTACTGGAGTGCTTCTGGTGTTATCAGCTTCTTGCGGCCAGATCTCTGAAGGCGGAGAGCCGCAGAGTATACGACAGATTAAAGGACCATGACCTGCCCGGTGCCCGGAAGGCAGTTTCTATGATCGTGGGAAGGGATACCCAGGCACTGGATGAGCGCGGCGTAACAAAAGCAGCAGTGGAGACGGTTGCCGAGAATACTTCAGATGGTGTGACAGCGCCTCTTTTCTATATGATGATCGGAGGTCCGATACTGGGATTTTTCTACAAGGCTGTCAATACGATGGATTCCATGGTAGGCTATAAGAATGAGAAATACCTGTACTTTGGCCGTGCGGCAGCAAAATTTGATGATCTGATGAATTACATTCCGGCAAGGATATCTGCATGGCTGATGATAGCAAGCGCTTTTCTTCTCCGCATGGACGGGGCAAATGCGTATCGTATCTATAAGCGGGACAGGAGAAAACACGCCAGTCCCAATGCGGCTCAGACAGAGGCGGTCTGTGCGGGTGCGCTGCGGGTGCAGCTTGCAGGCAATGCGTATTATTTTGGAAAATTATACGAGAAAGAATATATCGGAGATGATCTGCGCCCTGTGGAAGCGGAGGATATCCTTCGTGCCGGGCAACTGATGGACGGTACGGAAATCCTGATGCTTGTGATGTGCGCGGTGCTGAGATATATGATTTTGGCTTTCATATAGAATGAAGAGAAAGGAGGGAGACTTTAGATGGAATACGTGCATGGGGGAGATATATACAGCGAAGAGGGGCTGATGGATTTCTCAGTGAATATCAATCCATTTGGTCCGGGAGAACGGGTGATTGAGGCAGTGAGAAGTGCAGCAGCTGAGATTGGCGCTTATCCGGACAGCCGGTGCAGGAAACTTCGAAATGCGCTGGCAATGGAACTTCAGGTTCCGCCGGAATGTCTGATATTTGGAAATGGCGCGGCAGATATCCTCTTTTCCCTGGTGCTGGCGAAGAAACCGAAGCGGGCACTGGTGACGGCACCGGCATTTGCGGAATATGAGCAGGCCCTTCGCAGTGTCGGCTGTGAGGTTTTGTATCATGAGCTGAAAGAAGAAGAGAATTTCTGTCTTACGGAAGAAATTCTCCCCTGTCTGGATAAGGGTTTCGATATGGTATTCCTATGTTCGCCGGATAATCCTTCGGGTGCAGTGATTCCAAAACCTCTTTTAAAGCGAATCTTGCAGAAATGTGAAAAAGAGAATATCCTCATGGTACTGGATGAATGCTTCTGGGAATTTGCTTTTGCAGACGCCAAAGAGACCATGCAGGAAGAAGCGATTGCTTCTAAATACTGTTTCCTCCTCCGTGCATTTACCAAGATGCATGCCATGCCGGGACTTCGCCTGGGCTATGGGATCTGTGCGGATGAGGATCTGCTGGAAAATATGCAGGAGGTGCGGCAGCCCTGGAGTGTATCTAACGTTGCACAGGCGGCAGGCATCGCGGCAATCGGAGACAAAGAGCGTGCTGCCGAAACCCGTCTGTACGTGCAGGAGGAGAGAGAACGGATACGGGGGATTCTTACAAAACTTGGAATACACTGCTATCCATCTTCAGCGAACTATATTCTTATGAAGAGCGAAAAAGATTTGTATAAGTTTCTAAAGAAACGAGGATATCTTATTAGAAACTGTAATAATTACCGTGGATTGGGAGAAGGATACTATCGGATCGCAGTCCGAAAGAGAGAGGATAATGAGAAACTTCTGGCGGCTGTGACAGAAATATGTAAGGAGGAACTGGCGGATGGCTAAACCGATTATGATACAGGGAACCATGTCCAATGCAGGAAAGAGTATTCTGACAGGAGGGCTTCTTCGGGTGCTTAAGCAGGATGGCGTGAAGGCTGCTCCTTTCAAATCTCAGAATATGGCACTGAATTCCTTTATTACCAGAGAGGGACTGGAGATGGGACGGGCTCAGGTCATGCAGGCGGAGGCGGCTATGATTGAACCCTCTGTCCGGATGAATCCCATTCTCCTGAAGCCAACCAATGACACGGGATCTCAGGTGATTGTGAATGGAGAGGTGACAGGCATCATGTCTGCGACGGAGTATTTTCGTAAAAAACGGGAATATATTCCGGCGATTCTGGAGGCCTATCATTCTCTGGCAGTTGAGTACGATGTTATCGTAATTGAGGGCGCGGGAAGCCCCGCTGAGATTAATCTGAAAAAAGATGATATCGTCAATATGGGAATGGCCGCCATGGTAGATGCTCCGGTGCTTTTAGCCGGAGATATTGACAGAGGTGGTGTGTTTGCACAGATCGTGGGAACAATTGTACTCTTAGAAGAGGAAGAAAAGAGAAGGATCAAAGGAACGATTATTAATAAATTCCGCGGAGATAAGGAGATTCTGAAACCGGGACTTCGTATGCTGGAGGAGAAGACAAAGATCCCGGTTTGCGGCGTGGTACCATATTTTCATCTGGATATTGATGATGAAGACAGTCTGACCGAGCGTTTTTCAGGAAAAGGAGGCCCCGGTCTTCTTGATATTGCCGTGATTCGTCTGCCCCGAATTTCGAATTTTACTGATTTTGCGGCATTGGAGTACCGGAAAGAAATGTCGATTCGCTATGTGGATACGCCGGGAGATTTCGGAGAACCGGATGCGGTTCTGATACCGGGAAGTAAGAATACGATTCAGGATCTTCTGTGGATGCGGCAGAATGGTCTGGAGGGAAAGATCATCCGTCACGCGAAGAAGGGAAAACTGGTCTTTGGAATCTGCGGCGGCTATCAGATGCTTGGAGAGAGCATCTACGACCCGGAAGGAGTCGAACAGAAAGGTGAGATCCGGGGGATGGGACTTCTCCCGGTGAGAACTGTATTTGAGACAGAGAAAACCCGGACCAGGGTGGAAGGCCGATTTTTGAAGATGGAAGGAATTCTGGAAGAAATGACGGATGTGCCAATGGAAGGTTATGAAATCCATATGGGGACGACGGAATATATGAATGAACCGGCGGCACCGCTTGTGAATTTAGTGTATGAGGCAGGTACAGCCGCAGTTGGTGGCGGAGAGCGGAAAACCCGTGCGGACGGGGCGCAGTCAGGCAATGTGTATGGCTGTTATGTTCATGGAATCTTCGATAGCTCGGAGGCGGCGAAGGGGATTTCGGCGGCACTTCTTAAATGGAAGGGATATGATGCTGACATGGCAGAAACCATGGATCTGAAAGCATACAAAGAAAGCCAGTATGATCTGCTGGCAGATGTCATCCGGGATAATCTGGATATGAAGAGAATTTATGAAATCATTGAGAAAGGAATGGATGCACCATGCAGTCTGTAATTCGTATCGGAAGCAGGGAGAGTGCTCTTGCTGTTGCACAGGCAGAACTGGTTCGGCAGGAAATTGAGAGAAGACACCCGGAGGTCAGGACAGAGCTTGTCACCATGAAAACTACGGGAGATAAGATACTGGGGAAGAGTTTGGAGGCGATCGGCGGAAAAGGCCTCTTTGTCAAGGAGCTGGATCAGGCTCTGTGTGAGGGGAAAATAGATATCTCCGTTCACAGTCTGAAGGATATGCCGATGGAAATATCTGATGAACTTCCGATTCTGGCATTTTCTGCACGGGGAGACGCGAGAGATGTGCTGATCTATAAGCCGGGAAGGGAAGAACTTCCAAAGTGCCCGGTTATCGGGACTTCCAGCAAGAGAAGGACGATACAGATGAGAAAACTCTTTCCGGACGCATCATTTACGGGAATCCGGGGAAATGTACAGACACGTCTTCGCAAATTGGCAGAAGAGAATTACGACGGTACGATTCTGGCGGCAGCCGGTCTTGAGAGGCTGGGAATGAATCGGGTTGCAGGAAGATATTTTTCTGTGGAAGAAATGATTCCGGCCGCAGGGCAGGGCATTCTGGCGATTCAGGGCCGAAAGGGAGAGGATGTTTCCTGGCTGGAGGGGCTCAACAGTCCGGAGAGTCAGGCGGCAGCTTTAGCGGAACGGCAATTCGTGCGGGCGCTGGATGGAGGATGTACTTCTCCGGTGGCAGCATATGCCAAAGTGGCAGGCAGGGAAATCCATTTGACGGGACTCTATTATGATGAGTCGGAGGAATGGTATTTTACAGATTCGGTTGCAGGAAATGTGGATTGTCCAGAGGCTTTGGGAGAAAAGCTTGCATTAACGATGCGAAAGAAGGCGGACAATCGTTAGAAAAGGAGGCAGAACCGGAATGAAAGAGACGGGAAAGGTGTGGCTTGCAGGTGCAGGACCGGGAGATGAAGGACTTTTGACGGTAAAGACCAGACAGGTGATGGACGAGGCGGATGTGGTGGTCTATGATGCGCTGGTCAGCATGGAAATATTGAGCCAGATTCCGGTTGATAAGGAAATGATCTATGTGGGGAAACGTGCGGGACATCATCCGGTACCCCAGAACAGGATAGAGGAAATCCTGGTTGAAAAGGCAAAAGAGGGAAAGAATGTGCTCAGACTCAAAGGTGGCGACCCATTTATCTTTGGACGTGGTGGTGAGGAGGCAGAGGCACTGATCCGGGAAGGAATTTCTTTCGAGATTATTCCCGGAGTGACATCAGCCTGTGCGGTTCCGGCTTATGCGGGGATACCGCTGACCCACAGAGATTATGTGTCCTCTTTCCATGTGGTGACCGCCCACCCGAGAAAGGATGGGAACAGCCGGATCGATTATGAGGCACTGGTTCGTGCCGGAGGAACCTGCGTATTTCTCATGGGCGTATCTTCCCTTGCATCTATTTGCAATGGACTTATGGAAGCGGGAATGAGCGGCAGTATGCCGGCAGCTGTTTTAGAGAAGGGAACGACTGCGAAGCAGAGAAGAGTGGTTTCTACGGTAGCGGAGCTTCAAGAGGCGGCAGCACAGGCGCAGATTGCTACTCCTGCCATTATTATCGTAGGCCAGGTGTGTGAACTGGCAGATACATTTGCGTGGAGTGAAAAGAGAGTACTTGGGGGACGGAGATTTCTGATTACCAGACCACGGGAACGTGCGTCTGAGCTTGCAGGACGGCTTCGGAGGCTGGGAGCGCAGGTGATTGAGCTTCCTTCCATTCAGACCAGACCTCTGGAGATAGAGGGGGAATTGAAGGCAGAACTTGAAAAGTTTGGAACCGGAACGGACAGGGAAGAGGCGTGGCTTCTATTTACCAGTCCTGCCGGAGTGAAGATATTTTTTGAAAAGCTTCGTCAGATGCGAATGGATATTCGATCGATCATAAGGAAACCGGCAAAGGTGTGTTTTGCCGCAATCGGTTCTGCCACCGGCAGAGCTCTTACCGAACATGGTATCATTCCGGATGTAATTCCGGAAAAATATGATGCAGGATCACTGGGGATGGAAGTTGCAAAGAAAGCAATGCCGGGAAGCGAGATTTTGATCCTTCGTGCCAGGGAAGGCTCCGGGGCATTGATCCCGCCAATGAGAGAGGCTGGCCTTGATGTGAAAGAGATTCCTCTTTATGAGACCGTCTATGAAATTCGGGATGTGTTCCGTGAACAGATAGAATCCATGCTTCTTCAGGGAGAGATCGATGCTGTGACATTTACCAGTGCTTCTACGGTAAAGGGATTTGTAGAAATGTTTAAAGAACAAAAGAAAGAAATATGTGACTGTATAACAGCTGTGTGCATCGGTGAGCAGACGGCAGAAGAAGCAGGAAAGCATGGAATGAAGGTGGAGATATCGAAGCAGGCTTCCATGGACAGTATGGTGGAGAAGCTGATAGAACTATATCAGATTTAGGATGGCAAATGTGAGGAAATCATAATGGCAGGATACGTTGGAAAGAGAATACTGGCGGGACTTTTGTCCCTCTTCATTCTGGTGACGGTTACCTTTTTTCTGACCCGGATGATACCGGGAAGTCCTTTTGCAGGAGGAAATGTTTCGGAGAATGTGCAGGAGGCCATAGAAGAGGAATATGGACTGAATGAGCCGGTAATGGTACAATATCAGAATTATCTGAGGAATCTGTTGCAGGGAGACCTGGGCGTTTCTTTGAAGAAACCGGGTGTAACGGTGGCTGAGGTCATAGGCCGAGCATGGCCTGTGACGGTGTCCGTTGCCCTGCCTGCTATTATCCTTGCGGCGGTTTTGGGGATACTTCTTGGTATCTGGCAGGCGTCCTCGGGAAACCGGGGAATCAGGAACAGCATATTTTTCAGTACGGTGATTGGAAGCTCGGTTCCCAATTTTGCAGTGGCGATTCTGCTGCTTTTGTTATTTGGCGTCCGGTTGAAATGGTTTCCTGTTGCAGGGCTTATGACTCCTGCCAATTATGTATTGCCGGTGACGGCGATGGCCATTTACCCGGCATCTGTGATCGCAAGGCTGATGTGCCGAGCTTATACAGAAGAGATGCAGAAGGAGTATGTGACGCTTGCAAAGGCAAAGAGAATCCGTAAATCCCGGATTCTTCTGGCACATGTGATGCGCCATGCGCTGATTCCCGTATTCAATTATCTGGGACCGGCGGCTGCATTTCTGGTAACAGGAAGCTTTGTGGTGGAGAGTGTATTTACGATTCCGGGACTTGGCAGAGAATTTGTCAATGCCATTGCAAACCGGGATTATACGATGATTATGGGACTGACGGTATTTATGGGAGCAGTGGTAATCCTGCTGAATCTCATGACGGATATCCTCTGTGGATGTCTGAATCCGGCAGTAAAAGAAAAGTAAGAGGAAAACAGATGGAGAGACTAAAGGAAAGGCAAAGGTGGAAAAAATATGTGAAGAACAGATGGATTGTTGCAGGGAGTATTTTGTTTCTGCTACTGGTTCTTTTTGCCATTTTTGTCCCTGTGTTGTCTCCATATTCTTATACAGAACAGAATGTGTCGGTGCAGAATCAGTCTGCATCTCTGGCACATTTATTTGGAACAGATAAATTTGGAAGAGATATCTTTGTGCGGGTGTGGTATGGAACCAGAATCAGTCTCATTGTTGGAATGGTCAGCATGCTGATCAATGGGGCATTGGGAATCATCTATGGAGCGGTTGCCGGATATGCGGGAAGAAATGTGGACATCCTTATGATGAGGGCAGCGGATATTCTGGATGCGATTCCCTCTCTTTTGTATGTGATTCTGATCATGCTGGTGATGGGGGCAGGAGTAAAAAGTGTGATTTTCGGTATCTGTATCTCCGGATGGATCGAGACAGCCCGGATTGTCCGCGGAGAAGTGATGAGGCTTCGCAATCAGGAGTTCATCCTTGCTGCAAAGCTTGCCGGAGCCGGGACATTTCACATTCTGACCAGACATCTGCTTCCGAACGCAATGGGTCCGATTCTGGTAAGCCTGACATTTCTGGTTCCGAAGGCTATTTTTACGGAGGCGTTCCTAAGTTTTGTCGGCGTGGGAATCGCGGCACCTGCAGCGAGTCTTGGAACATTGATTCAGGATGCCAGAAGCCAGATGCAGGTCTATCCCGGACAGATGTTATATCCCATGGCAGTACTGTGCATATTAATATTATCGGTTCACCTTATAGGGACAGGACTTGAGCAGGAAGAGGTGTAGGATGAGTCTTCTGAATGTAAAGAATCTGAATGTTGAATATGAAAAACGGGGCATACGTGTCTGTGCAGTGAGGAATCTGTCTCTTAGTCTGGAAAAAGGAGATGTTGTGGGAATCGTAGGCGAATCCGGTTCGGGGAAGACCAGTGCCATGCTGGCACTTCTGGGGCTGCTGCCGGACAGTGCAAAGATAACCGCAGATGAGATGGAGGTAGACCGGAGGAAGCTTGCTATGGTATTTCAGGATCCATCGGCATACCTGGATGATGCCATGCCGGTGGGGCAGCAAATTACGGAAACCATCTGGGCTCACAGGAAATGTACCCGGGCACAGGCAAAAGAAGAGGCGGAACGGCTTCTTGATCTGGTAGGAATACCACAGGCGGCAAGGAGAATGAATCAATATCCGGGTGCTCTTTCGGGGGGGATGCGGCAGAGGGTGGTGATAGCAATCGCTCTTGCGTGCGAGCCGGAGGTGTTGATTGCGGATGAGCCCACAACGGCGCTGGATGTAACGGTGCAGAGTCAGATTCTGGCACTGATCGGGCGGATTGCTGCTGAGACCGGGACGGCTGTCCTGCTGGTAAGCCATGATCTGGGTGTCATTGCATCCCTGTGTCACAGGGTGCTGGTCATGAAGGATGGGCGTCTGGTCGAGGAGGGGAGTGTGGAAGACATTTTCTACGATCCGAAAGAAGCTTATACCAGGGAACTTCTGAAAGACGCAGACTACATGTACCGAATGGGAAAACCAATGCGGAGAGTTACTGATAAAGCAGGTGCTGAAGAGAAATTATTATTGGAACTTAGAAATGTTACAATGTCATATGAAAGACATAAATTTCTTACAAAAAAGCGTAAAACGGAAGAGGTGAAAGAGGTTTCTTTCATTATACGAAAGGGGGAAACCTTCGGGCTTGCAGGCGAGAGCGGCTGCGGAAAGACAACGCTTGCCAGACTGATCACCGGTCTTGAAAAACCGGTTCGGGGTGAGATACTGTATAAAGGAGAACTGCTGAAACCCATTTCTGAGAGGACGGATCGGAGAGAAAGTCCGATTCAGATGGTTTTTCAGAATTCTTATGCATCATTGAATGCCCGAATGACTGCCGGAGAGATTCTGGAAGAAATGCTGATACTCGGCGGAGAAAAATCGAAGACAGAGCGTCGGAGAATGGTAAGAGAAGCCCTTGAGATGACCGGACTTTGCGCCGAGGATACAGAAAAATATCCCGGAGAATTTTCCGGCGGACAGCGGCAGAGACTGTGTATTGCGCGGGCTCTGATTCGCAAACCGGAGCTTCTGATTCTGGATGAGGCACTTTCGGGGCTTGACATTTCCATACAGGTGCAGATACTGGCACTGCTTAAGAAGATACAGGAAGAAACGAAGATTGCATATCTTTTTATTTCCCATGATCTGAATACCATTCGACGGATGTGTGAGCGGACAGGGATTATGTACAGAGGACAAATGGTAGAAGAGGGGGATACGACGGATATTTGCCGGGAACCATGGCATCCATATACCCGGGCTTTGCTTCAGTCTGTTCCTGTGCCGAATCCGAAGAAGGCGAGGCGTATGAAGCCTGTCCTGTGGAGTGAGGAAGAGAGGGTTCATACAGAAAAGAGAATGGATGAGGGATGCCCATACCGGAACCGGTGCGGTTACCGGATGGAGCGCTGTGGGCAAAATCGGATTTCCACGTATCGGCATGGCAGCAGGCAGATTGCATGCTTTTTGTATGATCCGGATGACTCCGGAAGGAGCAGAGATTATGAGATGACGGTGCAGATATAGAGGCACAGATTGATGTTGAGGTCAAAAGCCCCAACAATGATAGGAGGAAGATAGATGGGACACATATTTGGGAGAAATCAGAGAAGGACACGTATGACAGCATGGATTATCATGATGTGTATGCTGCTGTCGTCTTTGACGCTGGGCGGGTGTAAAGCAGGCGGATCCGGAAATTCAGAGGAAACAAAGGGCATTACGGTGGCATTAAATAGTGAGACCGGTTCACTGGATCCGGCAGGAATGATTGCGCTTACCTATCTGGCATATTCGGTATCAGCTCTGGATGAACTTCTGACCTTTGATGAAGAGGGAGAAATCGAATACCGTGCAGCTACATCCTACGAGGTAAATGATGATGCGACGCTATGGACCTTCCATCTAAGAGAAGACGCACTCTGGTCAGATGGAACCCCGGTGCGTGCAGAAGATTTCAAAAACACCATGGTCCGCTCCCTGAATCCGGCAAGTGGAAATGGATATGCCAATTATCTTTTTCCTATAGAAAATGCAGAAGCTATTTACAATGGAGAGGCAGATATGGACAGTCTTGGGGTTGAGACACCGGATGACAATACCCTGGTATTTCATCTGAGTGAACCGTGTGTTTATTTTCTGGATCTGTTAAGACTTCCGGTCTATACACCGTCCTGTACGAAATATGCAGATGCCGTGGGAAGCGGATGGGACAAGAACCCGGAGACCAGCGTGTCCAACGGGCCTTTCTATCTGGCCGAATATGTACCAGAGCAGTATTTTGTAATAAAGAAAAATGAAAACTACTGGAATGCGGACGCAGTGAAGCTGGACCAGATTACCTATAAATTCTTCAGCGATCAGCAGTCCATGGTTAGTGCCTATGAGACCGGAGAGGTGGACATAGCTCCTTCCCTTCCGTCCTTTGTCATGGACTTATATGAGGGGAAAGAGGATCTGGTGATTACGGACACCATTGCCACCCGTTACATTTATCCTAATTTAAATGTAAAGCCTCTGGATGATGTGCGGGTGAGAGAGGCAATCAATCTTGCAATCGACAGGGAAGAACTTTGCCAGATGGTTGGAAAAGATACAGAACCGACCGTGAATCTGGTGGCCAAATATATGAAGAACAAAGAAACAGGTAACTATTTTGTGGAAGAAGGAGAGGTCTTATTCGAGGAAAATGTGACCCGCGCACAGGAACTTCTGGCGGAGGCCGGATATCCGAACGGAGAGGGATTCCCGGTGCTGACCTATAACTATCCTTCCCTGGAAATGGATTCTGATACCGCCCAGGTACTCAAGGAACAGCTGAAAAAGAATCTGAATATTGATATAGAATTAAAGGCGCAGGAGCTTCAGGTAAATTATTCAGACCGCCATGCCGGTAACTTTGACCTGTGCCGGATGAACTGGACGGCGGATTTTGCAGATCCCAATACCTATCTGTCCATGCTGTTGTCCAACAGTACCTATAATTGCAGCGGCATTCACGATGAGGAGTACGATGCTCTGGTGCGGGCATCGGATAATGAAAAGGATCCGGCGAAACGCTCTGCATTGATGTACGAAGCGGAGAAGCTGGCGGTGGGTGAGCAGTTCTATGTGATTCCGCTTTTCGCCATGAAGAGCTGTAATCTGATCCGACCGGGAATTGAAGGTATCACTCAGATTCCGGCCAGCGGAGCGCTGGAATACCGTTATGCACAGGTGAATTAGCAGAAAGAAGGAATAGTGTAAATGCTTCAAATTATTACAGGCGGAAGCGGAAGCGGTAAATCCGCATATGCCGAGGAGTGTATCGTCCGTTATCACCGAGACGGAGGCGAAAAAGAGAGCGCTTTGTATTACATTGCCACGATGGAACCCTTCGGTGAGGAGACGCTTCGGAAAATCGAGAGGCACCGAAAGATGCGAAGTGATAAAGGATTCCGGACCATTGAGTGTTACCGGAATCTATCGGAGGCGGCAGAACAGATCGCACGCGAGTCTGAAAGAGCAGACGTATTGCTGGAATGTATGTCGAATCTAACAGCAAATGAACTGTATTCTATAGGTGAGGAAGAGCCGGTTGTGGATTCCATACTGGAGGGAATCAGAAAACTCCGCCAGGTTTGTGACCATGTGGTAATCGTGACCAATGAGGTCTGCCTGGAATGTACAGATGATTCCAAAGAGATGCAATTATATAAGAAGGTTCTGAGTCGCATCGGAAGAGAAATGGCACAGATGGCAGATCGGGTAACCGAAGTGGAATACGGAATTGCGATAGAGAGAAAAATTGCATCAGAACCGGAAAGAAAGTCAGAGGTGAAATCAGGAATGCGAGTGGTGATCGGCGGAGGATTTCAGGGAAAGAAAAAGTGGGCTCAGGAACAGTATGGAGTCACGCAGTGGGCAGACGGAAGAGATTGCCCTTTTGAGGAAATCTATCAATGTGAAGGAATTCATCATTTCCATGAATATATCCGGAGAGCAATGATGCAGGAGGAAAACGATTCAAATCATGGGAAGACATTGACAGATGTGAGAGTCCTTCCGGAAGCATTATCACAGAAAAATCCGGATATTGTGATTGTCACAGACGAAATCGGATGCGGGCTGGTGCCGGTGGATGCATTTATGAGGAAATACCGGGAAGAGACGGGGCGCATCTGTACGGAACTTGCATCACGGGCAAATGAAGTGGTGCGGGTAGTACTTGGAATCGGAACGGTAATAAAATCAGCGGAGGCGACAAACAGATGAAGATTGAATTAGAGCAGGTTCAGCCTGCAGAGATTGAAAAAAGAAGCTTTGAGATTATTACGCAGGAGCTGGGGGAGATGGATTTTGCGCCGGGAACAGAAGCAATCGTAAAGCGGTGTATCCACACCAGTGCAGATTTTGACTATGCGAAAAATCTGATGTTTTCCGAGGGCGTGGTTGAAAAAGCACTGAACGCTCTGCGAAATGGTGCGGTGATCGTGACGGATACGCAGATGGCAAAGGCGGGGATTAATAAGACGCGACTTGCAAAGTATGGCGGTGAGGTGCGATGCTTTATGTCGGACGATGACATTGCGAAGGAGGCAAAGGTACGGGGAATTACGCGGGCGACAGCCAGTATGGAGAAAGCAGCCCGGATTCAGGAGCCGGTAATCTTTGCCATCGGCAATGCCCCTACAGCTCTGGTTCGCCTTTATGAATTGATTCAGGAAGGAAGGATTCATCCGGAATTGATCATCGGTGTCCCGGTGGGATTTGTAAATGTGGTTCCATCCAAGGAATTGATCTTAAGTCTTAAGGAGACACCTTATATCGTAGCCCGGGGACGAAAGGGCGGCAGTAATATCGCAGCCTGTATCTGTAATGCACTTTTATACATGCTGTAAAGGAGGAAAACGGAATGGGAAATCCATTTTTTCCTGTGTTCATAGATATATCGGATAAGAAAATCCTGGTTGTGGGGGCCGGACAGATTGCGGTAAGAAGAGTTCAGACTCTGCTCCGATTTGGAGCTGATGTTACCGTAATTGCTCCGGAGGCACGTGAGGAGATCAGAGAACTTGCAGAAAAAGAAATAATTTGCTGGATTACGAAAGAATTTTGTGACAGTGATATTACCGAAGCATCGGAAAATCACTGGTACATGGTGCTGGCAACAACCGATAAGCCGGAAGTGAATGAACAGATCGTCAGAGTCTGCAGGAAGAAGGCCATTCTCTCTAACCGGTCGGATAAGAAAGAGGATTGTGACTTTTATTTCCCGTCTGTCACAGAGGTGGAAGGAGTGGTCATCGGCATGAATTCCGGGGGGACAGATCCGGGAAGGGTAAAGGCGGTGCGGCAGAAAATTGAAAAAACATTTTCGGTTCCCTCAAGTGTTATGGAAGAAAAAACGTGTTATACTAGGAAAAAATATCAGAATAATTTGGAGGATGTTTCAAATGGAAAATAAAAATGTGTGGAGTACTTACACAGAAGAGAATTTGGCAGAGCTGAATCGAATCAATGACACTTATAAGGCATGTCTTGATGAAGGAAAGACAGAACGTGAATGTGTAAAACTGGCAGTGCGTATGGCACGGGAAAAAGGATATCAGGATATCCGGGAGCTGATTCAGAATCAGACACCGGTAAAAGCTGGAGATAAAATTTATGCAGTGTGTATGGATAAGAGTGTTTCTCTGTTCCATATCGGAAAGAAACCTCTGGAAGAGGGAATGAATATTCTCGGTGCTCATATTGATTCTCCGCGTATTGACGTGAAGCAGAATCCGCTGTATGAGAGTGAAGATTTCGCATACCTGGATACCCATTACTATGGAGGAATCAAAAAATATCAGTGGGTAACCATTCCTCTGGCACTTCACGGTGTGGTTGCAAAAACTGATGGCGAGGTAGTGAATGTAAGTATCGGTGAGAAGGATGATGATCCGGTATTTGCAATTACGGATCTGCTGGTTCACTTGGCTGCACAGCAGATGGAGAAGAAGGCCAGCGCTGTAATCGAAGGCGAGAAGATGGATCTTTTGATCGGAAGCTGTCCGCTTGCACAGGCAGAGGGCATGGATAAGGAAGAAAAAGAAGCTGTGAAGAAGAATATCCTGAAGCTTCTGGAAGAATATTACGGTATCTCTGAAGAAGATTTTGTATCCGCTGAGCTGGAGATCGTTCCGGCAGGAAGAGCAAGAGACTGCGGACTGGACAGAAGTATGATCATGGCTTACGGACAGGATGACAGGGTGTGTGCATTTACCTCTCTTTTTGCAATGCTGGATGTGGAAGAAGTAGAGAGAACGGCCTGCTGTATTTTGGTGGATAAGGAAGAAATCGGAAGCGTAGGTGCTACCGGAATGCATTCCCGATTCTTTGAAAATACGGTAGCAGAGATTATGGATCTCATGGGAGAAACAAAAGACATCAAAGTGCGCAGAGCACTACAGTATTCTAAAATGCTGTCCTCCGATGTAAGTGCTGCTTATGATCCGATGTTTGCAGAAGCATTTGAAAAGAGAAGCTCCGCATTTTTTGCACAGGGACTGGTTTTCAATAAATTTACCGGAAGCAGAGGCAAGAGTGGTTCTAACGATGCTAATGCAGAATACCTTGCTAAGATTCGCAGGGCTATGAAAACGGACGGAGTAGCATATCAGTTCGCCGAGCTTGGCAAGGTAGATGTGGGTGGCGGCGGAACCATCGCATACATTATGGCAAACTATGGTATGGAAGTCATCGATAGCGGTGTTGCGGTACTTTGTATGCATGCGCCGTGGGAGATTACCAGCAAGGCAGATATTTACGAAGCATATAAGGGATACAAAGCTTTCATTAAACATATGTAATCTGGCAGATGAGATTGATTACGACAGATAATACTCTGGAAATGGCTGGATAATCCTAAAACCTTCATGGACAATCGTATAAGCCCCTTTAGTAAATCTTTACTATAATAGTTATAGATTTTAACATTTGGGAGGGACTTATGGAACGAAAGAATTTATGGAGTTCTTACAGCGAAGAACAGCTGATGGAACTGGAAAAAGTATCTGAAAAATACCGCACCTGCCTGGATATGGGGAAAACAGAGCGTGAGTGCGTGCGGACTGCGATTGCTCTGGCCAAAGAGGCGGGCTATCGGGACATGAAGGAACTCATCCGAAATGGAGAACGGGTGAAACCGAATGACAAGGTGTATCTGGAATATATGGAGAGGGCTATCGTTCTTTTCCAGGCGGGTACACTGCCAATTGAGCAGGGAATGAATATTCTGGGGGCACACATTGACTCTCCACGTATTGACGTGAAGCAGAATCCGTTGTATGAAAGCGGAGATCTGGCTTATCTGGATACCCATTATTACGGAGGCGTGAAGAAATACCAGTGGCTTGCCCTGCCCCTTGCGCTTCACGGAGTGGTTGTCAGAAAAGACGGAACCAGAACAGATATCAGCATCGGTGAGCGGGATGATGAACCGGCACTGGTGATCACAGATCTTCTTCCGCATCTGGGACGTCTGCAGAGAGAGAAGAATGCGGATAAATTCATTGACGGTGAGCAGATGGATCTCCTGATCGGAAACCGTCCGCTTAAGGATGAGAAGGAAGATGGAGTGAAGAAGCAGATTCTCAGAATTTTAAAAGACAGATACAATATGGAAGAGGAAGATTTTCTTTCTGCCGAGTTTGAGATTGTACCTGCGGGAAAAGCAAGAGACTGCGGATTAGATCAGAGTATGGTTCTGGCATATGGACAGGATGACAGGGTGTGCGCCTTTACTTCCCTTTTTGCGATGCTGGAGGAAAAAGAAGTTACAAGAACCTCCTGCTGTCTTCTGATTGATAAAGAAGAGATCGGAAGTGTAGGGGCAAGCGGCATGACATCCAGGTTCTTTGAAAATGCGGTGGCAGAGTATATTGCTTTGAATACAGACTATAATGATTTGATCCTCAGACGTACCCTGGCCAACTCCAAAATGCTCTCATCCGATGTGAGTGCGGGATTTGACCCCATGTACGAAGAGGTATATGAGAAGAAGAACGCCGCATATCTGGCGCGCGGACCGGTATTTAATAAGTATACGGGAAGCGGCGGAAAGAGCGGATCTAATGACGCGAATCCGGAATACATTGCTCAGCTTAGAAAAATTATGGAGGATGCGGGTGTATCTTTCCAGACGGCAGAGCTCGGTCGGGTTGATATCGGTGGAGGCGGTACCATCGCCTATCTGATGGCTGTTTACGGGATGGAGGTCATCGACAGCGGTGTGGCAGTGCTGTCCATGCATGCTCCATGGGAAGTGACCAGCAAAGCGGATATCTATGAGACCGTCAGATGCTATGAAGCATTTTTGAAAGCAGAATTCTAGAAAAACAGGGAAGCACTTATTGAGTGTCTTCCCTGTCTTTTGGTCTTAATGCCTCGGTCATTCCCTTGACGGAGGAAGCATATTCGGATGGAGACATGCCGTTCGCCGCCCGGAATTGTTTGGAAAAATACGGGAGAGAACTATAGGAAAGAAAATAGGCAATTTCTGTGAAATTCATGTTCCCGTCCCGGATAATATCCTTGGCTCTTTGAATTTTCATGGCATTAAAATGATCAATTACGCCGCAATTCAGTTTATCATGAAATAAAGCCTGCAGTGAAGAGCGGCTGATGGAGAAGGTATTGCAGATGTCGGAAATCTTAAGCTGCTCGCAGATGTGGAATTCCATATACTGCAGGATGTTTTCCAGTCTTTCCTGCTTCATGGACCGGGTGCCCGGAGAATCCATGGAAGCGGGAGTTTTTTTGATCTCATGTGCTTCGTCTGTGTGATTGCGCACGGCGGTAATCAGGAACAATTCCAGATAAAGGATAATAAGCTGGGCAGAGGCAAAGGGAGTCTCTTCTTTCAGGATTACCTGTTCCACGGATGGAATATGTATAGGGGTGGAGAAGGTTTTACGACCCTCGGAAATAATATGGGAAATCAGGGATCGCTCTTCTCCTGTCAGTGTGAAATGTTTCTGAATAAAAAAGTCCATAGAGGGAGAATTGCTGGTAAATGACATGGCAACCAGGTTGGGTGAATTTTTACCAATGGATTTGATTGCATGAAATTCATTGGGTCTATGGAAAATAATATCCCCTGTATTTAATGTCATCCAGGTGTCGTCAGCGCATACGGATACAGTTCCGTGGTCCACATAGAGAAATTCCCAGAAATTGTGGGATTCACCTTTAAAAACAAAGTCTTTCATATATTCAAAATAGTGAAGCGTGATGATAGAATCTATTTCTATTTCTTTTTTCAGCTTTGTTCTGATGTATGTCACGGATATCCCTCCTTTTTACATATTGTAGCAGAATAGAGATAATTAGACAATATGACTAGACAATAGTATAAGCATAATTGTGCAATGTGGAATATAATTCTAATTGTTGAAGAGATGAATACAGCAGTATTCACAAAAGGGGAAAAGACGATATGATAAATGTAAATGTGAATCATACCGGGATTCGGTTTGAAGAAGAGAGTCTTCGGTATACCCTGGCCAGAAATGATGCCACATGGGGATGGTCAGAGGATTATGTGCCGCATATGGAATGCGAAGAAGGAACGGTAAAATTTGAGGACGCTCTTCACATCAGTCATGAGAAAGTGGAGAACGGAATCGGAATGGGAATCCGCAGTTTGTTCCGGGGATTCCAGGTGGAAGGTGTGGAGGTCCCATATACCTTCGAAACCTTTGTATGGATCGAGAAATCTACAGAGCATATCTATTTTGAATGGATACCGGTCTGTGAGGATGGATTGAAAGTAAAACATATGTACTGGCCGGGTGAGATGGCTTTTGAAGAAAAGAAAGACAACTGGTACACCCTGCTGAATATGCAGCAGGGACTCATGATTCCCAATACCTGGGAGACAGAGCTTGCACCGATCGTGTTTGACGGATTTTTCGGAACCGCGGGAGGATATATGCCATGGTTCGGACAGGTGAAGGACAGAAACGGATACATTGCAATCTGTACCACACCATGGAACGCGGGGTATCATGCGGAACATCCGGCAGGTGGACCGTATACCCATGTGGGGGTGTGGTATGAGCCAAGCCTTGGAAAAATGGATTACAGAAGAATCATGAGATATTCGCTTCTTGATGACTGCGATTATAATGAGCTCTGTAAAGTATACAGAACTTATGTGAAAGAGCAGGGACGTCTCCGTACATTAAGAGAGAAGGCTGCAAAGGTTCCGGCAGTAGATGAACTGATCAAATGTTCATTTATACATATGGGAATCAAAACCTATGTGAGAAAAGAATCTGATTTCTATGATCCGAAAGATCCGGAAAGAAATAACAGTCTCACTACATTTGCACAGAGAGAAGAAGAATTAAAGAAATATCATGAGGCAGGAGCAGGTAAGCTCTATCTGCATCTGGATGGATGGGCTGAGCCCGGATATGACAATAATCACCCGGATTACCCGCCGGCATGTGAAGAAGCCGGAGGATGGGAAGGTATGAAATCACTGGCTGATTCCATGCATGAATCCGGAGACCTGTTTGGAATTCATGATCAGTACAGAGATTACTATATGTCTTCAGAGAGTTTTGATGAAGATTATGCATGCCGTCTGGTAGATGGTACGATTCCGACCCATCAGAGATGGGCTGGTGGTCCGCAGTCCTACTTGTGCGGAACCCAGGCTCCATACTATGTGAAGCGTAATTTTGCGGAACTGGAAAAGAATGGAATAAATCTGGACTGTGCATATCTGGATGTATTTACCTGTAATGAAGGGGATGAATGTAATAATCCCCGTCACAGAATGAGCAGAAGAGAATGTCAGGAGGAGCGAAATCACTGTTTCGATTACCTGATGTCAAAGGGGATTCTTCCAAGCTCAGAGGAAGTGAGTGACTGGTGTGTGCCAAGTATGGTCTTCAGCCACTATGCACCGTATGATTTTATGCTCCGTGAGCCGGGCGGACCGAGATATGGGGTTCCGGTACCGCTGTTTAATCTGGTATATCATGACTGTCTGATCGCACCGTGGATGATGGAGAGAGTCAGTAAGTCAGAGGATTATATGCTGTATGCGCTTCTGAATGGCGGTGCGCCATATTTTCGGAGAGACGGGGCATATCCGAATTTTGACGGTTCCTTTGAAAATGTCGTGGAAACAGACGTTGAGGAAGATATTAAGCGATGCAACCTGGTATCCGGATTATATCAGAAGGTGGCAAAGCAGGAAATGGTAAGACATGAGATGGTAAATGGGAATTACGATGTCCAGAGAACAGAATTTGCAGACGGAACCATCGTGACCATAGATTTTAAAAAGCAGACATATGAGATAGGAACAAAGGAGGATTAAGACAATGGGAAAATGTGTCAAAGTTGCAATCGCGGGGCTGGGGAGCCGCGGCAGGGATGCATATGCCAGGGTTGCAAAGACGCATCCGGATAAAATGCAGATTACGGCAGTGGCAGATACGGACCCACATAAAGTTGCTCTTATGGCGAAAGAATACAATCTGCCTAAGGAAGCATGCTTTTCCAGTGCCGAGGAGATGCTTGCGGCAGATAAGCTGGCAGATGCCATGATTATTGCAACACAGGACAGGCAGCATGTGGGACATGCGATCCCGGCTCTGGAGAAAGGTTATCATCTTCTTCTTGAGAAGCCGGTGTCACCGGATCTTAACGAATGTGCGAAGCTGGCAGAAGCGGCGAAGAAATATGAGCGCAAAGTTGTGGTATGTCATGTGCTCAGATATACACCGATCTATCAGAAAGTAAAGGAATTGTTAGATGATGGAAGTATTGGGGATATTGTTTCCATCATGGCAATTGAAAATGTGGGCTGGTTCCATCAGGCACACAGTTTTGTCCGTGGAAACTGGGCAAATTCCGATGTGACAAGTCCGATGATCCTGCAGAAATGCTGTCATGACATGGATCTGTATCTGTGGCTGGCAGGAAAAGAATGTAAATCCCTGTCTTCTTATGGCGATACATATCTCTTTAAGAAGGAGAAGGCGCCGGAAGGATGTGCCATGCGCTGTATGGATGGATGTAAGGTGAGAGAGACCTGCCCATTTGATGCAGAAAAGATATATATGGAAAATAAGCTGGCAGGCTACAATGCAGGTAACCGTATATGGCCTCTGGATGTACTGGTACCGGAAGGACCGAATGAGGAAAAAATACTTCGGGCATTGAAGGAAGGTCCATACGGACGATGTGTATACCACTGTGACAACAATGTGGTTGATCACCAGGTGGTGAACCTGAATATGACTGACGGAAGCACAATGAGCTTCACTATGTGTGGATTTACTTCATCGATAACCCGCTATGCGAAATTCATGGGAACGAGAGGAGAAATGATCGTTAACATGGATGGAAATGAACCGGAGAAGAGTGAGATCACCATTCGGAATTTTGATGAGAATATTACAGAACACAGCATTGATGTTATGAGCCTTTCTGATGATTTCTCCGGACACGGAGGCGGCGATACACAGATGGTAGAGGAATTTCTGGATATGATAAGCGGGGAGAGAGAAGAAAGTTCTTACGTGACATCTCTTGACCGTTCTCTGGAAAGTCATTACTGTGCACTTGCAGCAGAATATTCCAGAGTACATGGCGGAGAGCCTGTAGATATCCGGACTTTTGCAGGTGACAGATAATATGGATATGTTAATCCCCTGGCCAGGAGAGGGATTTCATATAGATACTTTTTAATACTTTTATTTTCAAAAGGAGGAGTGAAGACTATGAAAAAGAACTTCAAAAAAGCAGCTGCACTCACACTTTGTGCAGCAATGAGTGTAACTATGCTCGCAGGATGCGGCGGCAAATCTGAGGATGGCGGATCTGAATCCGGAAAGACAACCTTAACATTTGGTATCTGGGATGAGAATCAGAGACCGGCTATGGAACAGCTTGTAGAAGCATATCAGAAAGAAAATGAGAATGTAACAATTGAAATCCAGCTGACACCTTATAAGGGAGGAGAGTACTGGACAAAATTAGAGGCTGCTGCTACAGGCGGTAAGGCTCCGGACGTATTCTGGCTGAACGTACTTCACCTGGATTCTTATGTAGAAGGTGGAATCCTGGCAGATATGACAGATGCAATCGGCGGATCTGATATCAATGACAGCTTCCCGGAAGCACTGGTAAATAACTATGTTCGTGACGGCAAGAACTATGCAGTACCGAAGGACTTCGATACTAATGCTCTGTGGTATAACAAAGAGATCTTCGACAAAGCAGGCGTTGCATACCCGACAGATGATATGACATACGAAGATCTGGTAAAGACAGCAGAAGACTTAAAGGCAGCTGGATTAGATGATGGTGTATATCCATTTGCATGCCCGGTTGACTTCCAGACATGGTATTATCAGACTGTATATGCTAATGGCGGATACATTCTGAACGATGATAAGACAGAGACAGGATATGACGATCCTAAGACACAGGAAGGTATCCAGTGCTGGATCGACATGATCGACAAAGAGCTTTCACCAAGCGCAGCAGCACTTGCTGAGACATCCGCAGATGCTATGTTCGAGGGTGGACAGACAGCTATGAACTTTGCAGGTTCTTACATGGTTCCTGAATATGCAGGAAACGATGCAATCGCAGATAAGATCGACTGCGTTGAGATTCCTACATTTAACGGAATCGAAGATAACTGTATCAATGGTCTGGGATATGCAGTATACGAAGGAAGCAAGAACAAAGAAGCAGCAATTGATTTCGCAATCTGGCTTGGAAGCGCAGAAGCTCAGAAGATTCAGGGAGAAACTGGTGTAGTTATTTCTGCAAGAACAGATGCACAGGAATATTTTGCAAAATCCAATCCGGATTACAACCTTGCAGCATATACAAACCATGCAGATATTGCATATCCACTTCCGGTATGTAACGTAGCAGCAGAGTTATACGATTTAGAAGCTACTTATCTTCAGAAAGCATACAATGGAGAACAGCCATTAGCAGATGTTTGTAAGGAACTGAAAGCAGAGGCAGATGCGTTACTTGCAAAATAGTAACAGTTAAGTAGGTGATTTTATGGCTGAAAGCAAAGCAAAAGCAGTAGTACCTAAAAAACGGGCGAGTAAGCGCGCCAAAAAAGACTGGTTTGCAGCATATGTATTTATTGCACCTGTAACTATTGGACTTTTCGTCTTTTATATCTGGCCGTTTATTCAGAACGTGTGGTTTAGTTTTAACGATGTAAATAAGTTTAATGTAACAACATTTATCGGACTGCAGAACTATGTGGAACTGATTCATGATAAAGAAGTGTGGAAGACTTTTGGCAATACACTGAAGTATGTAATCTTTACAGTGCCGGTTGGATTATTCCTGTCCATATTTATTGCTGCTCTTCTGAACTCCAAGATCAAAGGAACTTCCATATACCGTACCCTGTATTTCCTTCCTTCTGTAACGATGGCAGCAGCCGTTGCTATGGTGTGGAAATGGATTTACAACGAGAAAATGGGTATTCTGAATAGTGCAATCAGAGCTATGGGAGGAAAAGGCCATGGCTGGCTGACCGATCCGAAAACGGCGCTTTTCATGATTATGATCGTAGGATTGTGGATGACCGTGGGATATAATATGATTATTCTTCTGGCAGGTATGCAGGGCATATCCAAATCATATTATGAGGCAGCTGCCATCGATGGTGCCGGTTCTATACAGCAGTTTTTTAAGATAACAATACCGATGCTGACTCCGACGATTTTCTTTGTAATGATTACAAGTATCATCAGTGGTTTCCAGACATTCGATGTTATCTACATGATGATAGCCAAGACAAGTCCGGCGTATGCAGATACGCAGACAGTAGTTATGCTGTTCTACAGACAGGCATTTGATTATGGATATAAAGGATATGCAGCAGCAATCTCCATCCTGATCTTTGCAGTTATCATGATTGTAACTGTGATTCAGCTTGTCGGACAGAAAAAATGGGTTAATTACGATTAGGAGGGGAAGAAAGTGAAAAGTAAAGCAAGTGGAAAAAAATTACTCATTCATCTGGCGCTTCTCCTTGGAATCGGAATAACGGTATTTCCGTTTGTCTGGATGGTGCTTACCTCCTTTAAAACAGTAGGTGAGGCGATGCAGATACCGCCTACGATTTTCCCGAAGAAATTCCTGTTGGATGCTTATAAACAGATCGTAACGGCACTCCCGTTTGCAAGAGTATACCTGAATACTATTATTTCTACTCTGGTAACAACAGTAGTACAGGTGGGCTTCTGTTCTATGGCAGCTTATGCATTTGCAAGACTGGAGTTCCCGTTTAAGAATTTCATATTTGTGCTGATTCTGTCAGTACTCATGGTGCCGGGTCAGATTTTCCTGATTCCTCAGTATCAGATTATCCAGAAGCTTGGTCTTCTTGACACGATTCCGGCATTATTCCTGCCGAATCTGTTCAGTGCATTCGGAACCTTCCTTCTGCGTCAGTTCTTCATGTCACTGCCGAAGGAATTGGAAGAAGCAGCGCTTCTTGACGGATGTAACAGATTCCAGATATTCGGAAAGATTATGCTTCCGCTGACGAAACCGGGTATTGTATCACTGGTTATCTTCACAGCGAAGTTCGCATGGAATGACTTTATGTGGCCGTTGATCGTCAATACATCTCCGAAGATGATGACTCTGGGTCCTGCACTTTCCACACTGCAGGGACAGTATACGACCAAATATCCGATGCAGATGGCCGGAGCAGTTATGGCGGTTATCCCGATCATCGTTCTGTTCTTCATCTTCCAGAAGCAGTTCATTGAAGGTGTGGCACAGTCAGGAATCAAAGGTTAGGAGAAAACCTGAATTATCAGGGGGAAGGAGTAACATCCTTCCCCTTTTTTACAATCCGCCCGTGAGGGAAGACTGCTCGGATATACAAATATTTTCATAAGTAAATAATGCGACTTGCAGGAAAGGATGTATAGATGGTTACAGAAGAAATAATCAAAAGTGGGGAAATGTATAATAGCATGGATGCAGAATTATTTGAGCTGCAGTGGGAATGTAATGATTTGATGTATGAGTATAACAGCATGAAACCTTCTGATCGTGAGGGCCAGCAGAGGATACTGAAAAAGCTGTTGGGAGATATGGGAGAGGGTTGCGTGATTGAGCCGCCTCTTCGTGCCAACTGGGGAAAGAATACACATCTGGGAAATCGTGTATATGCGAACTTTAATCTGACGCTGGTTGATGATGCAGATGTTTATATTGGGGATGATGTGATGATCGGACCGAATGTGACGATTGCCACTGCGGGACATCCGCTGGAGGCTGAACTCCGAAAACAGGGCATGCAGTTTAACAAGTCTGTACGTATCGGAAACGGTGTGTGGCTGGGAGCCGGAGTAATTATTCTTCCGGGTGTCACAATAGGAGAAAATACAACCATTGGAGCGGGAAGTGTGGTGACAAAGGATATTCCTGCAAATGTTGTTGCGTATGGGAATCCGTGCAGAGTCCGGAAGAGCTTATAACTCTTCCGGTATCATTTCTTCCGTGACAGTCTCTTCGGGCTCGTATTTCTTAAAAATACGGTTAAACAGAAGACAGGCGGAAAATGACATTACAGAAAAGCCGCAGATGCCGCTTAAGACAATGGTAATGGCAAATGCATTTGCAGATATGGCACACAGATACACGATGCCTCCGCATACCAGCAGCAGAACAGCGGTATATGGAAGGTGACCAATGCTCATAAGCAGGGCATTCTTAATCGCCTGTCTGGTACTGCAGACGAAATGTGAAATAATGGGAAATACATACAGGAACATACTGAGCAGGATAACGCAGATGATCCAGAGAAGCACACGGATTACCGCAAACATGGTAGTGTCCTGCGAATTAATAATGTAAAAATCCATTCCCAGAAATGTGCATACCAGCAAAGTCAGGATCCAGACAAGAGTGCCCTGTTTAAAATTCTGGCGGAAGGATTCCCAGAAATTCTTCCAGATATAGGGGTCTTCGTTTCTGACCATTTTCAGGGAAACATAGTTGAGGGCGCACAAAGATGCACCAACAGTAAATACGGGAATGCAGCTGAAGATAAATATCAGGTTCAAAATGACCAGATCAAATATTTTGGAAATAAACTGCATAACCGGGTTGTCATAGCTAAATAATCGATTCATAAAAACATACCTCTTTTCCTTTGGAAATAGTATAATGGAAATTACAGATAAAATCAATGAGAGGCAAAACATATGGAAGAAGAAATTGTGAAGAAAAAATGGAAGGAGATGACATTTCTGCAAAAGGCAGAATATCTCTGGATGTATTATAAAATGTGGCTATTTGGTGCGGCGGCAGTGATTGCACTGATATGGCTTGGAGTTATGATGTACAAAGGGGCCCACACTAACGTGCTTCTCAATGTAGCGGTAGTCGGGGGTGACAGTCAGAAGGCACAGGAGCTGGCAGAAGATTTTGCCGGATATTGTGGAATCACAGAAAAAGACGGTGTTATCCGCGTGAAAGCAAATGTGCCGGAAGCAGATGGAACGACGTCACAGGAGACGGTTTTGACAACGTTGATCGGCGCGGAAGCGGTAGATGTTCTGATATGCACCGGGGATGTCTATGAAGAGTACAGTTCCCAGGAGGGATTCCAAAGTATGAAAGAGGTGCTGAAGGACGAGAGTCGGGAAGCGGATGAAAGAATTTTAGATTATGGAATCCGGCTTTCAAAAGACAGTCTTCCCGGGTTTATAAATCTGGTATCTTATAATGAAATCTATGTGGCAGTTCCGGTGACCTGTCAGAATCAGGAGATGGCAGGAGAGTTTGTAAAATATCTTCTGGAAGGCGGAAGCACAGCCGAGTAATAAAAAAACATTTTGCTTTTGCTACGACTTGACGAATACTGGCAAAAATAGTAAAATATTAGATGCGACTTACAAAGCAAATTTTAGTTTAGGAGGTCATGACAAAATGGCAAAATGGGTTTATATGTTTACAGAAGGTAACGCAACCATGAGAAACCTTCTTGGTGGTAAAGGTGCTAACCTTGCTGAGATGACAAGCTTGGGTCTTCCGGTACCACAGGGCTTCACTATCACAACAGAAGCTTGTACACAGTACTATGAAGACGGAAGAAAGATCAATGACGAGATTATGGAACAGATTATGGAAGCCATCGTTAAGATGGAAGAAGTAACAGGCAAGAAATTTGGTGACAGCGAGAATCCGCTTCTTGTATCCGTTCGTTCCGGTGCCAGAGCTTCCATGCCAGGTATGATGGACACAATCCTGAATCTTGGTCTTAATGAGACTGTTGTTAATGTTATTGCTGAGAAATCCGGCAATCCGCGTTGGGCTTGGGACTGCTATAGAAGATTTATTCAGATGTATTCTGACGTAGTTATGGAAGTTGGAAAGAAATACTTCGAAGAGCTGATCGATAAGATGAAAGCTGACAGAGGTGTTACATTCGACGTTGAGCTGACAGCAGAAGATTTAAAAGAGCTGGCTGCACAGTTCAAAGCTGAATATAAAGAAAAAATCGGCGCAGACTTCCCGGATGATCCGAAGGAACAGTTGATGGGAGCTGTAAAAGCTGTATTCCGTTCATGGGACAACCCGCGTGCCAACGTATACCGTCGTGACAATGATATCCCGTATTCCTGGGGAACTGCTGTTAATGTACAGTCCATGGCATTTGGTAACATGGGTGATGACTGTGGTACAGGTGTTGCATTTACACGTGACCCTGCTACAGGCGAGAAGAAGCTGATGGGTGAGTTCCTGATCAATGCTCAGGGTGAAGACGTAGTTGCAGGTGTTCGTACACCTATGCCGATCGCTAAGATGGAAGAGGAATTCCCGGAAGCATTTGCACAGTTTACACAGGTATGCAAGACTCTTGAAGATCACTATAGAGATATGCAGGATATGGAGTTTACTGTTGAGAATAAGAAACTCTACATGCTGCAGACACGTAATGGTAAGAGAACAGCTCAGGCTGCTCTGAAGATTGCATGTGACCTTGTTGATGAAGGTATGAGAACAGAGGAAGAGGCAGTAGCAATGATCGATCCACGTAACCTGGATACACTGCTTCACCCACAGTTTGATGCTGCTGCACTCAAGGCTGCTACACCAATGGGCAAAGGACTTGGAGCTTCTCCGGGTGCTGCTTGCGGTAAGGTTGTATTCACAGCTGAAGATGCTGTAGAGTGGGCTGCAAGAGGAGAAAAAGTTGTTCTTGTTCGTCTTGAGACATCACCGGAAGACATTACAGGTATGAAATCTGCTCAGGGTATCCTGACAGTTCGTGGTGGTATGACATCTCACGCTGCCGTTGTTGCTCGTGGTATGGGTACATGCTGTGTATCCGGATGCGGCGACATCGCTATGGACGAGGCAAATAAGAAATTTACATTAGCAGGAAAAGAATTCCATGAAGGAGATGCAATCTCTATCGATGGTACAACAGGTAACATCTATGATGGAATCATTCCTACTGTTGATGCTACAATCGCCGGTGAGTTCGGAAGAATCATGGCTTGGGCAGACAAATACAGAACATTAAAAGTTCGTACAAATGCAGATACACCTGCAGATGCTAAGAAAGCTGTAGAGCTTGGTGCAGAGGGTATCGGACTTTGCCGTACAGAGCATATGTTCTTCGAGGAAGACAGAATTGCTGCATTCCGTGAGATGATCTGTTCTGATACAGTAGAAGAAAGAGAAGCAGCACTTGAGAAGATCCTTCCATATCAGCAGGGAGACTTCGAAGCACTTTACACAGCACTGGAAGGAAATCCGGTTACTATCCGTTTCCTTGATCCGCCGCTTCATGAGTTCGTTCCTACAGAGGAAGAGGACATCAAGAAACTGGCAGATGCTCAGGGCAAGACTGTAGAACAGATTAAGACAATCATCGATGGATTACACGAATTCAACCCAATGATGGGACATCGTGGATGCCGTCTTGCAGTTACTTATCCTGAAATTGCTAAGATGCAGACAAAAGCTGTTATCCGTGCAGCTATCAATGTAAAGAAAGCTCATCCGGAATGGAATGTTAAACCGGAGATCATGATTCCGCTTGTTGGCGAGATCAAAGAGCTGAAATACGTTAAGAAATTCGTAGTTGAGACAGCAGACGCTGAGATCGCTGCAGCAGGTATTGAGCTTGAGTACGAAGTTGGTACAATGATCGAGATCCCAAGAGCTGCTCTTACAGCTGATGAGATCGCAAAAGAAGCTGACTTCTTCTGCTTCGGTACAAACGACCTGACACAGATGACATTCGGATTCTCCCGTGACGATGCTGGTAAGTTCCTTGATGCATACTATGATGCTAAGATCTACGAGAACGATCCATTTGCAAAACTTGACCAGACAGGTGTTGGTAAGTTAATGGAAACAGCTATCAAATTAGGAAAACCGGTTAATCCGAACCTTCACATCGGTATCTGTGGAGAGCACGGTGGAGATCCATCTTCTGTAGAATTCTGCAACAAGATCGGTCTTGACTATGTATCATGCTCACCGTTCCGTGTACCGATCGCTCGTCTGGCAGCAGCACAGGCTGCTATAGCTCAGAAGTAGTGCACCGCTGGTGACAGGTATCTGAAATTAATTAGCTTATATAGAAAACCCCTTACGCTATGATTGGCGTAAGGGGTTTTTCTTTTTTTA